>CALACK010000074.1 GCA_937890395.1 uncultured Acidimicrobiaceae bacterium
CTGCTGCCGGGATATCGCCTGCTCTAAATGAAATAGTCATAACGGGAAGTTTACGACATTGCTCGCAGATTTTTCTTAACGACCAAGAAATAAATGGCCGTGACCAGCATCAGCAAACCAGTAACTGAAAATGTCATCGGAGCAGAATCAACTCGACGCGCAATCACTCCAACAATTAGGGCACCGATCGGCGCAAGCCCTGACATTATTAGTGAGTGAACCGCCATAACTCGTCCCATTACCTGTGGTGGTGTGTTGTTCTGAATCAGAGTCTGACTCAAATTCATATAGAAACCACCGCCCATTCCCCACGCAAACAACAGCAAACTCATCATCAAAATTGAACTTGACTGACCGAGCACGATTTGCACTAACGAGCCCCAACACAAACCGCCGATGAACCACATACCTTTTTGCACCATTTTGTGGTTGTAACGCAAGATTCCAATAGATGTAACGAACTGACCAACACCAAGCATCGCAAACATATATGTCGTCTGACTACCCGTCGCACCCGCTTGTTCTTTTGCAATTTGTGGACCAAGAACGATCCACGGCGCCATCATAAATAAAATCGAACCACTCAGTAAGACATAAAAGGCTCGCACTTCTGCGTGTCCGCGAATAAAATTCAGCCCTCCAAATATTTCTTCACGCAGGCGTCGACGATGTGTATTCAGACTCGCTGGAAGTTGCAACTTGATCAAAGCAAAAAACCCAAAAAGATTCAAAAGTGCCTGAATCCAAAATGCGCCTTCAATCCCCCAAATTGCAATCGCCGGGCCAGCCACGGCAGGACCGATCATTAGCCCAAGATTGTTGCCGATTGTATTGACCGCAATTGCGCCGACAAGTTTGTCTCGCGGCACGACCGTTGGAACAATCGCCGATCGCACTGGCGAACCGATTGCGATAAATATGCCAGCAATAAATGATCCGATGATCGCCCAGTTGATTGTCATCTGCTGGGCCGTCACCATCACTGCAACCACAGTTGTGATCGCTAACGCACCAAGTTGGCTGACCATAAGTAGCGTGCGACGATTCATGTGATCGCTCATCACACCTATCGGTAGCGAAATTAATAACACCGGAATACCCATGACAAAAAGAATCAGTCCACTGATGTCCGACTTTGCCCCTAATTCAAGTGCTAACCAGACAAATGCGAAACGCTGGGTACTCTGCACAAGTATGAACAGAAAACTGTTTATCCACAACAGACGAAACGGTCGTATCGCAAGAAGTTCGCCCGGTCGAATTCCACTCGTTTGGATTGAAGAATTCACTATTCCGAGTGTTGCACCAATCAGATACCAGCTACGAACTAGAGAATTGTTGAAACCTATTTTGAACTGAGTATCAAAAGCTCAGCAAGTGATAGCCCACCTGTGTAGATCGCCATGCCGATTGCTACATCAATGTTCATTGCAAGCAAAGCCCGAACATCATCAAGCGTTGTAACTCCACCTGCAGCAGTAATCTCAAGATTTGTCGCGGCTCGCAATCGCGCAAACCAACCTAAATCTGTGCCCTGCATCATTCCTTCTTTATCAACGTATGTACACAAAAAACCACTGCATAATTGCGAAAATTGAGCCAACGATTCTTGTGCAGTCGTGTTTAAAGTTGTCGTCCAGCCATCTACGACGACTTTGCCAGCGAGAGAATCAAGTGCGACCAGAATATTTTGCGCTTTAACTCGTTCAACGATCTTTGAATATGCAGGAGTAAACGCCGCCGTTCCAACAATTACGCGATGTGCTCCAAGATCTAATAACTGCGCCGCACGCTCAGGTGTGCGCACACCGCCACCGACCCGACACTTTGCTCGACTTGCCAGCATCTCGATAATCGGTGCGTTATCGCCGACACCCATCGCCGCGTCGAGATCAATTACTTGAATCTCTTCAAATCCTGCAAAACGCTCAAGCATTTCAAGTGGATCAGGACCTTCGAGGGCTTTAGTTCGACCCTGCACCAACTGCACGACTTTTCCATCTTGAATATCAATGCACGGCACGACAATTGATTTGCGCGACTCACTCATCGTCGCACCACAAACTTTGCCTGCTCCAAACATTTTTTTACTTCACTGATCTTCAAAGTTCCGAAATGAAACACAGAGGCAGCTAGTGCAGCGTCTGCGTTTTGAAGAATCTCGGCGAAGTGTTCAACTTTTCCGGCTCCCCCCGATGCAATCACTGGAATATTCACAGCCTCTCGAACCGCCTTAGTTAAAAGTTGATCAAAACCATTTTGCACACCATCAGCATCCATTGACGTCAACAAAATCTCACCAGCACCGAGACGCTCGCCTTGTTGCGCCCATTCAATTGCATTGAGTTGCTCTGCTTGGCGACCTCCCTTTGTAAACACTCGCCAGATCTGATCATCACGGCGAGCGTCTATCGCCAAAACCACAGCCTGCGAGCCAAATTCTTGGCTTAGTTCGGAAATCAATTCAGGTCGCCAAACGGCTGCGCTGTTGACACTGACCTTGTCAGCCCCAGCGAGTAGGACTTCTCGAGCATCGTCAACGGTTCGAATTCCACCACCAACTGTCAGTGGAATAAATACTTCGCGGGCCGTTCTTGCAACCACAGCAACCATCGTGTTGCGATTTTCATTCGTCGCTGCGACATCAAGAAATACAAGTTCGTCAATTCCTTCGGCGTTGTATCGCGCAGCAAGTTCGACAGGGTCACCTGCATCACGCAATTCTAGAAAGTTCACACCTTTAACAACACGACCATTAGCAACGTCAAGACATGCGATTATTCGCTTGGCCAACATTTAAATACCAACAAAATTCTGCATCACGAGTCGACCAAAATCCCCTGACTTCTCTGGATGAAACTGCACCCCGAAAATATTTTCAAACTCGATAACTGCCGAAAATTGATCTCCATAACTTGTCGTCAGTACTGTTTGCTCAACAACTGGGCAAAAATAGCTATGTGCGTAGTATGCAAAAAGTTCACCATCACTAGGCAAATCAGTTGGCAATGACTTAACCAGTCGCGACGGCGCAGTTGTCTCGAGCGTGTTCCATCCCATGTGCACACTGCGATCAGCCGATTCAAACTTACGAACACTGTCAGACAAAATGCCCAATCCCTTTGCGGTTGGTGCCTCGTGGCTATCGGAAAACAAAACCTGCATCCCAAGGCAAATTCCCAAATAGGCAACTCCGTTTTTGATTTGGTCAATCAGTGCTTGGCGAATTTTTAGTTGATCCAGAGCAGCTGCGAGTTGACCAAAATGACCGACACCTGGCAGCACAATTTTGTCAGCGGCACGAATTGCTGTCTCGTCATTTACCAACCTATATTCAGCGCCTAGTACATCTAATACATTTGTAACCGAACGCAAGTTGCCAGCACCGTAATCAACGACACAAATCACAACAAACCTTTTGTACTTGGCAACTGATCTTTAAGCCGCGTATCAGTTGAGCAGGCGTAACGCATTGCTCGCGCAAAACACTTGAAAATTGCTTCAACCTTGTGGTGAGTTGAACGGCCATAAAGCACCTTGGCGTGCAAGTTTGCACCCGCATTATTGACAAACCCACCAAAGAAATCATGAATCAGTTCTGTTTGCAAGTCTCCAACGAGACGAGCACGAATCAAATCGCTGTAAATCAACGCTGGTCTTCCGCTCAGATCTACTGCGACTACTGCCAAAGTTTCGTCCATCGGCAAGACGAAATAGCCAGCACGATTGATGCCGGTCTTTTTGCCCAATGCCTTGGCGAAAGCCTGGCCAATCGCGATACCCACGTCTTCGACCGTGTGATGCTGGTCAATATCCAAATCACCCTTGGCAGTGACCTTTAGATCAAAACCGCCGTGTTTTGCGAACAGTTCAAGCATGTGGTCAAAAAATCTAATGCCCGTCGAGATCTCGTATCGTCCTTTACCTTCAATGGTCAGTTGCACAGAGATGTTTGTCTCTTTGGTTACGCGTTTAATCGTTGCTTTTCTCATAACACCCTCTCTAACTCTTGAATGAACACTGACATTTGTTTTTTAGTTCCGATCGTCACACGCAGGCATCCCGAAATTTCATAGCTGCGATCACGAATTAGCACTCGACTTAACGCAAGTTGATCTCGGATCTCTTTTGCCCTATCGCCGACATCAAACAACAAAAAATTGCCACTGCTCTTAAAATATTTGATACCAAGACGATCAAACTCTGCTTCGACAAAGTTTCGACACTCTCGCACTTCGGATACGTAACTAGCCAAATACGCATTATCTTCGATCGCAGCACATGCCGCTACTACAGCGACCGCGTTAACACTGTAAGGCGATTGAGCTTTTCGAACCCACGCAATATTCTCAGATATTGAGAACATACAACCAAACCGAATACCAGCCATGCCATAAGCCTTAGAAAATGTCCGACTCACGACAAGATTTGCGTACTCACTGATCAAATCGAGAACTGAAACATCGGCAAATTCGACATATGCCTCATCAATCAAAACGAGTGAATGAGGCGCAGCATTTAGAATTCTGATAATTTCATCACGTGAAATAGCAGTTCCAGTGGGATTATTTGGGTTAGCCAAAAATATTGCCGCAGTATTCTGATTTACTTTCGCCAAGAGTTTTTCAACGTCAAAAACCAACTGTTGTTCTACGTCATAATCAACTTCAACAATTTTGGCGCCTCCCAACTCACCATAAAAACGGTACATCGCATAAGACGGGTGCATAACTATCAGCTCGCCACCTGGCTCAATAAATGTATTCACCAATAATGAGATTGCTTCATCGGTGCCATTGGTGAAAACCATCTGTTCAGTGTTGACACCAAAATGTTTTGCAATCTTGTTTTGTGCTTGCGAGTATTCGGGATACATGCTGATCATGTTTGAATCAGTCAGTCTGCAAATCGCATCAATAACTTGGGGCGAACATCCAACTGTATTTTCGTTGAAATCTAAACGCATTTTGTCTGCCCGACCTTGCGAAGGTGGCGAATATGGTCGCATATTTTTAACAGCCAAATTTGGCTGTAATCCGGTTGAATCGCTCGCGACTGCGCTTCCACTTTGAGTATTTAACCGAACCTCAATAGATCGAGCGTGTGCTTCAAGCCCCTCTGCACGAGCCAACGTAGTCACGCTCGGCGCCAAATTTTTGAGTGCTTGAGGCGAAAGTTGTTGCACCGAAATAACTTTTACAAAATCAGCAGACGACAAACCGCCACGCAACGATGCGAGACCCGAAGTTGGCAAAATATGGTTAGGCCCTGAGGCATAATCTCCAGCCGCCTCGGTGCTGTACCTGCCGATAAAAATAGACCCAGCATTTTGCACATGATCCAGCCAAGAAGCATGCTCGATTGATAAATGCTCGGGTGCCAATGAATTAACAAATCTGAAAGCCGTTTCAATATCTGGACACACAACCGCTGCGCTGTTCGCACTGATCGACTTTTCGGCAATTTGTTTGGTTGAAAGACTCTTTAATTGCTCAGCAACTTCTAGTTGAACTTGCTCGGCAAGTGTTTTTGACGTCGTCAACAAAATCGCCGAAGCATTGACATCGTGTTCGCATTGAGCCAACATGTCAGCAGCAATCCATTTTGCGTTGTGCTCATCGGCCACAATCACTATTTCTGATGGTCCAGCAATAAAGTCAATCGCCGTATCAACTGAAACTAATTTTTTAGCGGCAGCAACAAATGCATTTCCTGGCCCCACTATTCTCGTGACCCGAGATATCGACTCAGTGCCATATGCCAATGCCGCAATTGCCTGTGCGCCACCAACTTGCATGATGTAGTCAATCCCGAGCCACGCAGCCAAAGCCAACATCTCAATGCTTGGCTTCGGACAAACTACGGTGATCGATTTAACTCCGGCAACTTGCGCGGGTATAACTGCCATCATCAATGTTGAAATTAGTGGATAACTTCCTGCTGGCACATAGACGCCAACCGAATCAATCGCTCGCACCACTTGACCCACTGACCGACCATCTGGTGATGTGAAGTAATTGTTTTTCGGAAGTTGCGACTGAGAAAAAACACGAATATTCGTTGCTGCAACTTCAACTGCGTTCAACAACTCTGCTGAAAGTTTGCCACCTGTTTTGACTGCAAAACTCGAGCCATCAAAATCATCAAACTTTTTGGCATATTCGAATAATGCAGCATCACCCCGAAGACGAACATCATCAATTATCGGTTTCACTGTTTCAATTGCCGAGTCAAGTCGTGAGTTGTTTCGAGATAACAACTCGCCCGCTTGATCGATGTCAATTATCCGCAACATCAAACAACAATCTTGTTAAGTGGATATTCGACGATTCCGTGTGCACCGGCTGCTTTTAATCGCGGAATAATTGTTCGTACTGTTGTCTCGTCCAAAATCGTATTCAATGCCAACCAGTTCTGATCAGCCAGATTAGAAATTGTTGGCGTCTTGAGTGCAGGGAGCACACCAAGAATCGCATCAAGATTTTCTCTTTCAACATTGAGCATCAACCCGACTTTGCCCATCGCATTAATTGCCCCTTCAAGCAACATTTTGATGTCTAACATCTGCTGACGCTTAACTGGATCTGCCCAAGATTTTGTGTTGGCTATGAACTGCGTGTTTGATTCAATCACAGTTTCAACTATGCGCAGGTTGTTTGCTCGCAACGATGAACCTGTCTCAGTAACTTCAACAATCGCGTCAGCCAAAATCGGTGGTTTGACTTCAGTAGCCCCCCAACTGAACTCGACTTTTGCCTTAACATTATTTTTCTGCAAATAACGCAATGTTGTTTGCACAAGTTCGGTGGCAATAACTTTGCCTTCAAGATCTTTCACAGACTGCACAGGCGATGACTCGGGCACCGCGAGCACCCAACGCACTCGACCAAAGCTTTGTTTGGCATAAACCAGATCAGCCACCGACTCAACTTTTGCTTCACTTTCAGCAATCCAGTCTTGCCCCGTTAAGCCTGCGTCGAGAACTCCATCTTCAACATACCGAGCCATCTCTTGGGCACGAATCAACATGCATTCAATATTTGGATCATCTATCGCCGGAAAATATGAACGGCTATTCACGGTGATCTGAAACCCCGCCCTGCGAAATAAATCGATCGTCGCAGACTCCAAACTTCCCTTCGGAATGCCAAGTTTCAGTATTGGTTTGCTAGTTGGCTTTTGCGGTTGGGTATTACTCATGATTTTCCTCCATATACGTTCTCGGGTGAGAAGACTTTTTCTGAATTAATTGTCCAGTCTGATTCTTGCCAAGTACGAAAGAAGCAACTTTCATAACCTTCGTGGCACACACCTGGTCCGAGCGGCTCGACCAAGATCAACAGCGTGTCGCGATCGCAATCCGTCGAAATTGATACGACATTTAATTTGTGCCCTGATGACTCGCCTTTTAGCCAAATACGATTTCGCGACCGACTAAAAAACACGACACTGCCTGTCTCGCGCGTCATTGAAAGTGCCTGATCGTTCATGAACCCAAGCATGAGAACTTGCAGAGTCTTAGAGTCCTGAATTACTACTGGTACTAATCCATCTTGCTTCTCAAAATCAATTTCTATTAGTTTTTCTATGCTCACTGATTTCTCCTCAATAGTTTTGGGTACAAATAAAAAACCCGCCGGACGAACCGACGGGCTGAACTTCGAAAATTAAATTTGAAGCGTTACAACTGAGCCCGTCGTGTCACGTGATGCACGTGATGATGATTATGATGGGCGACGATTGCAAAGTTATTCACTGCCTGCACCATACCCTCTCGGCTAATCAATCCCCAACTAACTAGGCTTCGCTCCATAAATATTTTCAATAAATCAGGAAATGACCACAATCAAGTCTTCAATCCCGAAACTGATCCAGCGGCCCCACGTAAACAGCGGGCTACTGCACCGCATTGGGTCGGACTTATCGCGGGGTTACTGTCAGCTGGTCTAGCAGTTTCTGCTGCCACATTTATCGCTGTTCTGCTCAATGTCGACACGCCAATTAATGCTGTGGGTTCAGAGTTCATTGACCACACGCCGAAATGGCTGAAAATTTTAGCTATTCAATTGTTTGGGACGAACGACAAAGTTGCACTTAAAGTCGGCATGATCTCAACTATTGCCGGTTTCGCTCTTGTCAGTGGGGCTATTACACGACGCAATCGAAACCGTGGTCTCGCAATAATCGCGGTGTTTGGTTTGTTGGGTGGCGCTGTTTCTTCAAATCGACCTTCACAATCTGTTATCGCTTTTATCCCATCCCTATTTGGGGCGGCGATTGGATGTTGGGCACTTTCAAAATTCTCTACTTTTATTTCTCAACACGATCGACCGATTGAAACACCTGGCGAGTCGCGCGCACCACTTGGGTGGGATCGCCGGCGGTTCATCTCAGCTGCGAGTAAGACCGTATTGACATCTGCGATATTCAGTGCGGTCATAAACAGGCTTGGAAACAACAAGATTTCAGATATTCGCAATTCGGCACCAGAGTCCCTTCCAAAAATTAGCCAATACAACGATTTGGCATCGACAAAGACTCCATCAGGTGCACAAATATTTAGTGAGACACCATTCATCACGCCAAATAAAGATTTTTATCGCATTGATACTGCGCTCTCGCTGCCACGCATCAACATCAAAACTTGGAAACTAAACATTGGTGGCATGGTTAAGACTCCGCTGACGCTTTCGTATCAAGATTTACTTACACGGCCGATGGTTGAGCGCACGATCACAATCTGTTGCGTTTCTAATGAAGTCGGTGGCCCGTATATCGGTAATGCGGTTTGGCAAGGCGTGCTTCTTGCCGATTTGCTAACCGAAGCTGGTATCGACTCGCGCGCTGAACAAATTTTCGGAACGAGTGTTGATGGCTGGACATGCGGATTTCCAGTTGGTGCAGCATTTGACGGGCGCGACGCGATGGTCGCAATCGGCATGAACGGTGAGCCGATTTCACTCGAGCATGGTTACCCAGCTCGAATAATAATTCCGGGACTTTATGGATACGTCAGTGCGACAAAGTGGGTACAGAGTCTCGAACTGACAACATGGAGTCAAGCCGAAGGATATTGGGTGCCACTTGGTTGGTCACGCGATGCACCAATAAAAACTCAGTCACGAATTGATGTGCCGCGTCGAGATGAAAAAGTTTCAGCTGGCAAAATTGCAATCGCAGGTGTGGCCTGGGCACAACAACGGGGTGTCGAAAAAGTTGAAGTTCGAATTGACTCAGGCGCATGGAATATCGCCACTCTTGCACTTGATTTCAGTGACGACACTTGGCGCCAATGGAAATATGAATTTAATGCCAAGCCTGGTGAGTACAGAATTCAAGTTCGTGCTACTGATAAAACTGGTGAGACCCAAACCGAGGAAGTCAGCCGACCAGACCCAGACGGTGCGACCGGTTATCACACCAGAACATTAAAAGTTATTTAAATTTTAATACCGAACTTAAGTTAGATCGGCTGGTGTTTGGCGCTCGTTGAGATGCAAGTCGGTACCCGTGTACGGATGCGCGAGTGCGACTTCTTCATTCAACTCAACACCAAGGCCCGGTTCTTTAGACGGTATGACATAACCGTTTTCAAACTGAATTGGCTTCTTCAAAATCTTGGCGTGAAAACCACCCCAGTCTTGAATACTTTCAAGAATTAAGAAGTTCGGTGTGCAAGTGCTCAATTGAATATTGGCCGCGCCTTCAATCGGTCCGCAATAAAGATGCGGCGCAATCTGCGCATGATAAGTCTCAGCGATGGATGCAATTTTTTTGCCTTCGAGAATTCCGCCGCAACGACCAGTTGCCAACTGAATAATCGATGCGCCACCAACGCGCAGCAAATGGGCGAATTCATATTTTGAAGTGAGTCGCTCACCAGTTGCAATTGGAATGCTCGTGTGCGCAGCAACTTTGGCCATTTCTTCAGGCGCATCAGGTGGAATCGGCTCTTCGAACCACATTGGATCGTACGGCTCAAGTTGTTTTGCTAAACGAATTGCGCCCGACGCCGTGAACTGACCGTGCGTACCAAACAAAATATCAGCACGATTGCCAACTGCTTTGCGAATCGCTGCAACCATTCGCACACTGCGATCGATCGTCGCAAGCGATGGTTGACGTCCGTCGTAAACCGAATACGGCCCGGCTGGGTCAAGTTTTACGGCAGTAAAACCGCGCTCAACTTCGCGAACCGCGGCCTCGGCTGCAAGATCTGGATCTGTGTAAAGCGGATGATCAGAGTGCGCATCAAACTCATGTGGTGGATATAAATACGTATAGCAACGCAACCGATCATGAACTTGACCGCCGAGCAACTCATATACCGGTTTGCCAGTGTCTTTACCGCAGATATCCCACATCGCCATTTCTAAACCACTGACGACGCCAGCCGTGCTGAAGTCTGGGCGGTGCGCGAAACCTGAACCATAGGTGCGGCGCCACATTTTTTCGATGTGAAACGGATCAGTGCCGAAAATATAACGCTCGAACATGTCTTCGGCGACTTTGCAAACTATTTGTGGCGAGTAAGTTGCGGTATAAATCTCACCGATGCCAGTGACGCCGGTATCAGTTGTTAATTTTACGAAAATAAAATACCGACCACCTGTGCGCGGTGGTGGATTACCAACAACAAACGTTTGAATTTTTTCAATCTTCATCACTCCGCCGATCTATTTGTAAATCTTAAATCTCTAGAAAACAATCACATTTCGCAGTGCATCGCCACGCTTTACTGCTGCGATTGCTTCATTGATCTCTTCTAAAGGATAAGTCTTAGTCACCAGTTCGTCTAGTTTGAGACGACCCTGTTCGTAAAGCGAAATTAGGTTTGGGATGTCTACTTGAATTCGAGCCGAGCCCATTTTTGACCCAAGAATATTTTGACTGTATGCAGCCATCGTGCCTGGGTCAATTTCTGACATCACTCCGTTTGCTGGCATACCGACCAAAACTACGGTGCCAGATTTAGCAAGCAGCGCATACGACGAGTCGAATGCCTGTTTGGCACCAACTGTGACGAACACATAATCAGCACCGCGGCCGTCGGTGATCGCCTGCACTTGCTTTGCGACATCTTCTTTGCCTGAGTTGATGCCGTGTGTGGCACCAAATTCTTTAGCAGCTTCAATTTTGGTATCCGAAAGATCAACAGCAATAATCGACCGAGCACCACTCACGCGAGCACCCTGCACCGAGTTCAAGCCAACACCGCCAGCACCAATAACAACTACATGACTACCTGGCTCAACTTTTGCTGTGTTTGTTACTGCACCAAAACCAGTGATCACACCGCAAGCAAGAAGCGATGCGCTCGCTGCCTTAATGTCTTTTGAAATCACTACAACTTGAGAGTCATGAACAACTACATATTCAGCAAAACTACCTGTGCGCATTGCTTGCACAATTGACTCACCAGATTTAGATGTCAGTGGGCTCTTCGCATCAAGCGGAAAAGAAGTTTCACAAGTAACCGGCATCCCACGGGAGCATCCACGACAATGACCACAAGAACGAATCAGAGTCACAACAACCTGATCGCCAACTTTTACAGACGAAACCCCAGAACCGACTTCTTCGACAACACCAACACTCTCGTGCCCAAATATCGCTGGCAAAGTACCACCCCACGCGCCATCGGCATATGAAATATCACTGTGACAAATCGCAGTTGCAGCAATTTTTACTCGCAACTCTCGTGCTTGTGGTTTCGCCAATGTCACTTCTTCAATAACTAGTGGCTTACCAAACTCTCGACAAACTGCTGCTTTCACTTTTTCAGACCTTTCAATATATTAAATAACTGTTCAATTTTTATATTCTGGGGATTCAAGTTCAAGGATTTCGGTGAGTGCTGCAAAATGATGCTCTGCAGACTTCGGATACTCTAGCCATTGTTTGCAAACCAATGTTGCAGTTCGATCGTCAATCAGTGCAAGTTCGCGACCAGTTGAAGCGCGAGTACCTGTAATTGCGCAGCCTTTTCAAGATAGTACAACTCATCAAAAGCCTCAGCCACTGAATTACCAACAACTATCACTCCATGATTCGCAAGAAATATAACACTTTTTGAGTCGCCTAAGACTTTCGCAACACGCTGACCTTCGCTGGCTTCGAGCGCCATTCCTGAGTAGTCGCGGTCATAAGCAATGCGTTGATAAAACCGACATGCGTTTTGATCAAGCATCAAGAATTCAAAATCACGCAGGCATGCCAAAGCAGTCGTATATGGCATGTGAGTGTGCAAAATGCACTTGGCATGCGGCAAAAGTCGATGCAACTGGCCGTGTAAATTAATTGCCGTTGGGTCAACTAGTTGACTTTCGGCGATGCCGAAGTTTTTTGCATTCAAATCAACCAACACGAGATCACTCGCCCGCATCTGCGAAAAGTGACGACCAGCGGGATTGATTAAAAAATCTTGCGAGTCTTGAGAAATAGCAACACTGAAATGATTCGCTGTGGCTTCATGCATCTCGAGCTTTGCCGCCCAGCGAAACGCAACAGTTAAATCGCGTCGAGCAGACTGCTCTGTGTTCATTCGTTAAATCTTATTGCAATCTGTCAGGAAACCCAGGTGCTCGCAAGTCTGTACCAAGTGCATCTTCAAGAAGTTTGACAACCTGCGTTGACCACACGTCACCTCCGTATTGAGATTTCGCACGCACGAATGCTTGTTGCACAGTGCTTGCAACATCTAGTGGCACGCCGAACTTGCGACCGTACTCCATTGCAAAACCCATGTCTTTAAGTGCGAGATCCATCGTGAAGCCAATGTCGTAACTTCCGTTGAGAATAACTTGACCTTCGGTTTCATGCACGAAACTATTGCCAGAACTGTTTTTAATCACTTCGTAAGCAATGCCTAAATCGATGCCGCCTTTTTTCGCAAGCATCAGTGCCTCACCACATGCCACAAGATGAATGAATGCCAACATGTTTGTGATCACTTTGATCACAGCGGCACTGCCGAGTTCGCCGACATACAAAACTGGCTTGCCCATTGCTTCAAGCAAATCTTTATGAGCCTCAAAAACTTTTTGGTCTCCGCCAACTAGAACAGTGATATCACCTTCGGCTGCTTTGTGCACGCCACCAGTCACTGGCGATTCAAGAGTATTAAGACCCAACTTATTTGCAATTTCGCCAAGTCGCAATGTTTCACTACGGTCGTTTGTGCTCATGTCAATCCATGTTGTACCTTTTGCTAATCCGCTAAACAAGCCGTTCTCGCCATTGACCACAGCGTCAATTGCGCGCGGTGACGGCAAACAGGTGAACACAACTTCAGATGCTTGCGCGACTTCCTTTGCCGAATTCGCCCACTTCGCACCCTTGGCAACTAGCCCATCACCAAGCGATTTGTTTAGATCGTGAATTGTCACGTTGTGCCCTGCACGAATCAAACTCGCCGCTAAATAAACACCAAGGTGTCCGAGGCCAATGAAACCGCAATTGCGTGGTGTAGTTGTTTTGCTCATAATTGAATCCAAGTCGTCTTAAGGTTTGTATATCCCTCAATTGAATACATCGAACGATCGCGCCCCGTGCCAGATTGTTTAAACCCGCCAAATGGTGTTGTTATCGAACCCTTATCAAAAGTATTAACCCAAACAGTGCCCGTGCGCAACTTGCGCGCAATTCGGTGGGCTTTTGTTATGTCTCGAGTCCAAATTGATGATGCCAAACCGTATTGCGTATCGTTCGCAACGTGAACTGCCTCATCTGCACTTGAAACCGCAATCGAAACCAACACTGGTCCGAAAATCTCTTCACGCTCAATTCGCATACCTGGCTTTACATCTCGAAACACAGTTGGCGGAATAAATACTCCACCTTTGACTGGCTCAACACGATCGCCGCCCGAGAAGACTTTCGCGCCTTCTTGCTTGCCAATGTCAATGTAATTAAGCACTCGATCAAACTGTGTCTTGTCAACGATTGTTCCCATCGCGGTTGTCGGATCATATGGATCACCTGGCTGAATTGATTGACCAACTTTTATAATTTTTTCTAGCAGTTCGTCTTCTATCGATTTCTCAACGACGAGTCGAGTGCCGGCATGACATGTTTGACCAGAATTATAAAACACTCCCCACGCAATCGCTGATGCTGCTGCGTCAAGATCTGCACAATCATTCAAAACAATTTGTGGCGACTTTCCTCCAAGTTCAAGCGAAACAGATTTGCCATTACTCTCGGCGGCATATTTTAAGAAATATCTGCCGACTTCTGTCGAACCAGTAAATGCAAGTTTGTCAACATCCATGTGCAGACCAAGTGCCGCACCCGCCGTTGGTCCGAAGCCAGGCACAACATTGAAAACTCCCTCAGGTAAACCTGCTCGCACACCAAGTTCAGCGAAAAACAATGCCGACAATGGCGATTGCTCTGCAGGCTTCAAGACAACAGAGTTTCCCCCAGCCAACGCAGCGCCAACCTTCCATGAAGAAATAATCAGCGGATAGTTCCATGGCACAACTGCGCCAACAACGCCGAGTGGTTCTCTCTCAATTAATGCCAACGCATCGCGCGGCACTGGCGCAATTTGTCCGTACATCTTGTCAATTGTTTCAGCGAACCACTGCAAGTTGCTGGCAGCAGATGCCATATCAACATTCACAGAATCACCAATAGGTTTGCCGACATCCATTGTCTCGAGCAACGCAAGTTCATTTACATTTTCGCGAATCAACTGAGCCCAACGCAACATAATGTTTTTGCGATCGACTGGCGCCATTTCACTCCACGCACCAGAATTAAAAGATTTTCGTGCTGCGGCAACTGCTCGGTCAATATCTACCGAATCACCTTCGGCAACATTTGCGGCAACCGTGTTATCTCGTGGATTAATTGACTCAAACGTTTTGCCACTCGCAGCGTCAACAAATTTGCCGTCAATGAACAGTTTGGTTCGACTAACTTTTTGAGTTGAACGCTTTGTCCACTCTTCGCGGCTAAGTAGGTCTGTCATCTTTTCACTCCATTACTTTCTCGTCTTATAGTCAAGCCACGACGCTATCAGTGCGACCTGCCAGAATATAGCCGTGCCAGTTTCGCAAGCGAACCCAACAGAAACATCTTCCTTGTTGGCCATCGCATCTGTGCATCGAACTGGATCAACTCTGCTGTGTTCGATTCTTCGCGCCACCGGCATGGCCGGAATGCCGATGGAGTATTTAAATATTCACACCAAAAACTTTACGAATTTTCGTAACGAAAACGATTTACCGAACCTCACCATGCGCGGTCGTGTTGTTGGCGCTGTGAGAAAACTCTCGGGACGCAATGCATGGCGCAACATCAACTACTTTTCTGACTCGTCATGGCGTGCATATCTCAATCGTGCAGCCGAATTGAATACAACCCCAAATGGTGTGTTCGGTATCAAAATGCACTGGAACCAATACGACGAACACATGTTGCAACGTGGACTGACAGCCGATCATTGGGGCGCACCAATAAAATGGGTGCGAATATCTCGTGATAATCAAGTACGCCAAGCAATCTCATTGGTTCGCGCCGAGCAATCAAATCAATGGAACAGCAACATGTCGGCAACCAATGAACCAGTTTATAACGAGCAAGAAATTGTTGATGCACTTCATACGATTTCAAGTGCAAACAAAAGTTGGGATCGGTATTTTGCTGAGCACCAGATAAATCCGTTACATCTGACTTACGAGCAACTAACTCGGGAGATGGACATAACTGTTCGCAGAATCATGGCGTATATCAACACACCCATTGAAAATGTGCCAGCGCCACAAACGAAACGCCAATCAGACGGGGCGAGTGCGCAATGGGAGAGCCAATTTCTTGAGGCCCGACCCGAATTCAAGTCTCGCGCTGCCACAATAGAACGGTGAGCGTTTCAACTATTTTCGACCCAACTCAGTGGTCAGAAGTTCAAGGCTTTTCATTTCGCGATATCACATATCATCGCGCCAAAGCTCACGGCACAGTACGAGTTGCATTTAATCGCCCTGAAGTTCGCAACGCATTTAGACCAAGCACGGTTGATGAGCTTTATCGCGCACTCGACCACGCCCGACAAACAACTGATGTCGGATGTGTTTTATTAACGGGTAACGGCCCTTCGCCAAAAGATGGTGGCTGGGCGTTTTGCAGCGGTGGCGATCAGCGAATTCGCGGAACCGATGGTTACAAATACGAAGACGGTGACGGTGACGGTGACGTAAATAAAAATAGTGCGAGCACTGGTCGGTTGCACATACTTGAAGTGCAGCGTCTGATTCGATTCATGCCAAAGATTGTCATCTGTGTCGTGCCAGGTTGGGCTGCAGGTGGCGGACACAGTCTGCATGTTGTCAGCGATTTAACTTTGGCCAGTAAAGAGCACGCTCGGTTCAAACAAACTGATGCAGATGTTGCGAGTTTTGATGGCGGTTTTGGTTCTGCGTATCTTGCCCGACAGGTTGGGCAAAAATTCGCCCGCGAAATTTTCTTTCTCGGACGCGAATATTCGGCTGATGACGCGCATCGAATGGGCATGGTCAACGCAGTCATACCTCACGCAGAATTAGAAAAAGTCGCACTTGAATGGGCGGCCGAAATAAATGCAAAAAGCCCGATGGCCCAGCGAATGCTGAAGTTCGCATTTAATGCAATCGACGATGGCCTTGTCGGACAACAAATATTTGCGGGCGAAGCAACTCGACTTGCGTACATGACTAGCGAAGCAACTGAAGGCCGTGATTCGTTTCTTGAAAAACGCGAAGCTGACTGGTCAGAATATCCCTGGCATTTTTGATCTTGCGAATTATTTTGCATCGCGATGATCACAACTATTACTTCTAGCCAAGATCCGCGACTCGACCCACTACGACTTGGCGAGCGACAACTAACTACGATTGCGCAACGTCGATCAACATTGGCTGTCGGTCGATTCATCGCAGAGGGCGATTTAGTAGTTGCCCGTGCACTCGCAGCCGGCTACAAACCAGAAGTTGTGCTTTGTGATTCTGAACAAGCAGATCGTTTTGCAACTGATATCACAAGATTGGGTGGCCAATGTCTAACCGCTGACATTGATATTCGTCGCGATGCAACTGGTCTCGGTGTGCCACTAAGTGCGCTCGGAGTTTTCTTTCGTCCGACGCCTTTAACCCAAGACGAAGTACTGAGTACGGCGAAGCGAATAATTATCGCTGAAGCAATAGATAACCCGAGCAACATTGGCGCAATTGTGCGATGTGCAACGGGTCTTGGCTGGGATGGATTGATCTGTGATACGACTAGCGCCGACCCGTTATCGCGCCGCGCACTTCGAGTTTCAATGGGTGCTGCATTTAATTTTAAATTCGCACGAAGCAATAACATCGCTGAAACTTTACAAAATTTGAATCAACGCGGCTTCGCAGTGCTTGCTCTGACACCAAATAACTTGGCCACCAATTTATCTAAAGTCATTCTCGAACCAAATAGGCCTCGAGCGCTTGTGTTCGGCTCTGAGCGTGCTGGCCTTAGCGATGAAGCGTTGGCGAGTGCCAATTATCAAGTGCGAATCGAAATGAACCCTGCGATTGACTCGCTCAATGTTGCAGCTGCAGCAGCGATTGCATGTTACGCGCTGCGTTAACCCGGGCTAACACGGGCCAACACGGGCTAACTCGCGCTAGCGCGGATAATCGGCTGATGAAATTGGTAAACCTGTGTCATTTCTCAAGTGCTCAGCAGCCTTAACAAAATAATCAGTGAGTTCTTGGCGAGTTAAATCGTCTTGAGACAATTCACCAACGGCCGTCAACATATGCAATAGCCATTGATCTCTCTCTACAGGCCCAATTCGAAACGACATATGACGCATTCGTAATTTAGGATCACCGCGGTTTTCGTTAAACATCGGCGGACCTCCCCAATACTGGGCGAGAAACCAAGTTAAATGCAGTCGCGCTTTCTCTAAATCATTTGGCTCGGCATAAAGAACTATTAAAACTGGGTCGACCACGACGCCTTCATAGAACCGATCAACAAGTCGTTCGAAGAACGGCAGTCCTCCAACACGTTCAAACAGCGAGTTACTTGAACTCAGGATCTTGCCATTCTGGAAAAATATCTGGCATATCGGTTGACACATTCATCGTGAAATTAGCAGCACGCTTTTCTAGAAAACTAGTCACACCTTCACGTGCATCGGCAGAACTTCCGCGCAGCATTATGCCTCGTGACTCTGCACGATGGGCTTCCATTGGGTGTGATGCGCCGAGCATTCTCCATAACATTTGTCGCGACATCGCAACCGAAACAGGTGCCGTGTGATTCGCAATCTCAGATGCGATCTCACGGGCGGCTGAAAGCAAACCTTCTGGGGCGTGAACACTGCGCACTAGCCCTGACTCTTTAGCCTCGTCTGGGCCAACCATTCGCCCAGTGAAAACCCATTCTGTTGCACGAGAGATACCCACGACACGCGGCAAAAACCAAGATGAGCAGGCCTCTGTGACAATACCTCGACGTGTAAACACAAAACCGAATTTTGATGTATTGCTAGCCAAACGAATGTCCATCGGCAAGGTCATCGTCACGCCAACACCCACTGCCGGGCCATTGATTGCACCAATCACAGGTTTTTTACTATTAAAGATTCGCAACGAAACCAGGCCACCGCCATCGCGCGGTACTCCACTAACACCTTGCACATCACTGCCACCACGGCTAAAAGTTTCGCCACCAGACGAAAGATCTGCACCTGCACAAAAAGCACGGCCGGCGCCAGTCACAATTACTGCGCGAACATCATCGTCATCATCAGTCAAATCAAATGCAGCAATAATTTCGTGCAACATCTTATTTGTAAATGCATTCAATTTTTCTGGACGGTTGAGTGTTATCGTCGCAATGTTCTCGCTAACGCTCAGTTGAATTTGCGAAAATTGGTACTTCTCTGACATGCAATTAGTTAAACATCAAGAAAGCGCGTCGCAGCAATCGCTGAGCCAACCGCCCCGACTATCGCACCAATACCCAACAAAATCAGCATCACTGATGTCAAATAGCTACTCGGCACAATCAACGAACTGATTCCAGTGCCTGGCTTGAAGCCAGCAACACCACTTGACCACGCAGAGTTCAATGCCCACAATCCGCCGCACGATACGACACCGCCAAGCAAACCTTGTAACAAACCTTCCAACATAAACGGAACTCGGATAAACCAGTTTGTTGCGCCAACGAGTTTCATAACTTCAATTTCTCGACGACGAGCAAACATCGCAGTGCGAATCGTGTTCCAGATCAAACCGACTGCTACGACAAGAAGAACCAGCGACATAACGAGTGTCACAACCCGAATGAAATTTGAAAGTGTTGAGATCACCTGAAACTCGTCTTCTGCCAGAGCAACTGCTTCGACCCCAGGAAGTGTTCGATACTGATCGCTAAGCGAACGAACGAGCGTCGGATCGCCAGAAAGAGGTACAACTTTAAATTGTGTCGGAATCGATTCTGGAGTTAAAAGGCTCAGAGTTACTGGGTCGCCCACGAAGATTCGTTTGGCTTCTTCATAGCTTTCGGATTTGTTGAGATACGTTAATTTACTGACATCAATAATTGTCGGCGATGCTCTGAGCACCGAATCAATCAAAGTAATTTGCTCTGCGGAAGCATCACTTCGAACAAACACAATCATCTCGACATCACCGCGCCACTGAACCAGTAAATTCTCAAATGCTCTTTGAATTAAAAAAGTAGTGCCGACAAGTAGAAGCGAAACTGCAGATGTCAAAATAGCTGCTGCAGTAAGAGTTAGATTGCGTCTAAAACTTGCCCACGTTTCGCGAACTGCATAGCCGATTCGTGAAAACATTTATTCGTATACTCCGCGCTCTTGGTCACGCACAATTACTCCGTTATCAAGTTGAATAACTCGGCGTCGCATTGCATTAACGACTCTGTGGTCATGAGTTGCCATTACTACTGTCGTGCCGGTTTCGTTAATCTCGTTTAGCAAACCCATGATGCCTTCACTCGTCTTTGGGTCAAGGTTGCCAGTCGGCTCATCAGCCAACAAAATCAAAGGACGATTAACGAATGCCCGCGCAATCGAAACTCGCTGTTGTTCGCCACCCGATAACTGTTCTGGAAACCGCTCGCGCTTACCTGCCAAACCGACGAGATCTAAAACAAGCGGCACTTGGCGTTCAATTACATGGCGCGGTTTTCCGATCACCTCAAGTGCGAACGCTACATTTTCAAAGACTGTCTTGTTCAGTAAGAGTTTGTAATCTTGGAAAACGTTGCCTAAGGTTCGTCGCAAATATGGGACGCGAGATGCTGGCATCTCATTAATATTTCTGCCAGCAACCCACACATCGCCATGCTCTGGTTGCTCTTGACGGTTCATCAATCTCAATAATGTCGATTTACCAGAGCCAGATGGCCCAACCATGAAAACGAATTGACCCTTTGGGATATCAAACGACGCTTCTCTTACAGCAACGGTATCTTTGCCATAAATTTTCGTCACGTTATCTAGACGAATCATTGCAACAAACTTAGCATTGTGCGACATCCAAAACGGTTAGGTCTTTACTGAGCATTGTCAGATATCTCTTTGTCTGAACGGCGCCAACGTAAGTAGCCCTCCATAAATTGATCAAGTTCTCCATCTAAAACTGCGGTGACATTGCCAGTTTCAACATTGGTTCGAAGATCTTTAACCATTTGGTATGGCTGCAAAACATATGAGCGAATTTGACTTCCCCAACCAACTTGCGCTTGCTTACCAGCAATTTGTGAAAGTGCTGCGGCGCGCTCTTCTTCGTCTTGGGCAATGATCATCGCCTTAAGTCGCTTTAATGCGCTCTCACGATTCTGTAATTGACTTCGCTCTTGCTGTGACGAAGCAACGAGTCCAGTTGGTTCGTGAATTAATCGAACTGCAGACGAAGTTTTGTTAACGTGCTGACCGCCAGCACCAGATGCGCGAAATACTTCCATACGAATATCGCTTTCATTAATTTCAAGTTCTGCTTGGTCTAAAATCGGCCAAATCTGCACGAGTGCGAAACTAGTTTGTCGCCTGCCTTGATTATCAAATGGGCTAATTCGCACGAGTCGATGTGTGCCGCGTTCACTTGTTAAAAGACCATATACATATCTTCCGCGAATCGTCACGTCTGCCGAAAGAATGCCTGCTTCAGTGCCGATCGAAATGTCACCGATTTCGAACCCGAAACTTTTTAACTCAGCCCATCTGCGATACATTCGCAGCAACATTTCGCTCCAGTCTTGGGCGTCAACACCCCCATCTTTAGCATTGATTTGCAAAATCGCATCGCAGCCATCGTGTTCACCGGTGAACATGCTGCGCATTTCAAGTAAGTCGAGTTTCGAACGACAAGCAGACACACCACTTTCTAGTTCTGGCTCTTGCGAAGAGTCATCTGCGTCTCGGGCAAGTTCGTGCAGCACAAACAAGTCATCGAGCGTGTTCGATAATTGATCAAACTCGTCCAAATCTGACTTAACCGCAAAATATTGCGAGTTAATTTTTTTTGCATGCTCTTGGTCGTTCCACAAGTCTGGCTTGGCAACTTCAACTTCTAACTCAATCAATAATCCGCGCGAAGTTTCTACATTTAGATATTTTGTGGCCTCACCTACACGTTTGCGAAGCTCACTGAGGTCTGTGGAGAAATCTTTCATGTTTGACGTGATATTAGTTGTGATATTTAAACTAGTAGTTAATAGCTTGCGATGTTGCTAGAGATTTTAATTGGCGTTAATTGGCGCGGCCGTGGCACATCTTGTATTTTTTACCTGAGCCGCAGGGGCATGGCGAGTTACGAGGTGTTTTTGACCAGTCGGGTGCGCCAAAGACATTTGAACTCGAGTTGGTTTTAGAACTCGAGTCTGGCTTGTCATCAACATTTTCATCAGATGTTTGTTGAATATTGCTGAGAGTGCTTGACGGCGAACTGTCATTAACAACTTGGACATGCATCACATATTTGACAAAATCTTGAGCGATGCCCTTCATCAAAGTACCGAACATCTCGAAACCTTCGCGTTGCCATTCGATTAGCGGATCTTTTTGACCAACTGCGCGCAAGTTGATGCCTTCCTGCAAGTAATCCATTTCTTCTAGATGCTCTCGCCAACGTTGGTCGATGATTCGTAGCATCACTTGACGCTCAACTTCTCGCATCACAGACTCGCCCATTTCAATTTCACGAAGTGCATAGAATCCACTTGCGTCTGCCATTACGAGGTCGTACATCTCATCTGTTGAATCGCAACTTGCAAGATTCGCAGCAGCGATTTTTGTTGGCCAGAAAGTCACGAGTTCGAGAGCCAGACCCGTAACATCCCATTCGTCGTCAACTTCGGCGACACAATGCGCTTCAATCAATGCATCAACCGCCTCTGCCAAATACTCCATCGCGGCCGCTTTTAGATCGAGCCCCTGCAAAATCTGATCTCGCCGTTGATAAATAACCTTTCGCTGCTCGTTCATCACTTCGTCGTATTTCAAAACATTTTTGCGAACTTCGCCGTTTCGTTGCTCAACAGTTGTTTGCGCACGCTCAATTGCTTTGGTGACCATTTTGGCTTCAATTGCTTCGTCATCGGGTAATGCGCGACCCATAACCCAAGACAATGCACCGGTTGCAAATAGCCGCATCAACTCATCGTCAAGACTCAGATAAAAGCGGCTCTCGCCAAGATCACCTTGACGACCAGAACGACCGCGTAACTGATTATCAATTCGACGACTCTCATGACGCTCAGTGCCCAAGACATAGAGCCCACCGAGCGCGCGAACTTGGTCACCTTCTATTTTGCACTTCTCGATATATTTTTCAAGTAACTCGTGATATCGCTGCTGCGCTTTATCTCGAGCGGTTATAAAATCTGGCGGCATCATTTCTAGTTCAACTGGCAATGCAAACTCGTCAAGCAAAGTTTCTGGGCTGTGCCCCTCTTTAAGAACATCTTGACGTGCAAGACCATCGGGGTTTCCGCCGAGCAAAATATCGACACCACGACCTGCCATATTCGTCGCCACAGTGATCGCACCAAGTCGACCAGCTTGAGTTACAACCATCGCTTCGCGAGTGTGTTGTTTTGCGTTTAAAACTTCATGCGGAATACCGCGCTGCTGCAACTTGCGCGATAACTGCTCACTCTTTTCAACGCTGATTGTGCCGACTAGAACTGGTTGACCTTTGGCGTGCCGTTCTTCAAGATCTTTTACTACGGCCTCAAATTTCACGACTTCGGTTTTAAAAATTAAATCTGCTTGGTCAACTCGGACCATTTCACGATTCGTCGGAATCGGCACAACTTGAAGGTTGTAAGTGTTCATCAACTCTGCTGCTTCAGTTTGTGCAGTTCCCGTCATTCCTGAAAGTTTTTCATACATTCTGAAATAATTTTGCAAAGTGATCGTCGCCAAGGTTTGATTCTCTTCTTTAATCTGTACGCCTTCTTTGGCTTCAACTGCCTGGTGTATGCCTTCACTCCATCGACGACCTTCAAGGATTCGACCAGTGAACTCATCAACAATTTTGATCTCACCATCTTGAATGATGTAGTCCTTATCGCGATGATAAAGCACTGAGGCTTTAAGCGCGACTTGTAGTTGATGCACAAAGTTTTGCTGCACTTCGTCGTAGAGATTGTCGATGCCGAGTTGCTTCTCAACTTTTTCGATGCCAATCTCGGTCGGCACAACAATTCGTTTATCTTCTTCAACGTCATAATCAACATCGCGAACCATCGTGCGCACAATTGATGCAAATCGGTAATACAACTTCGCGGCATCAGCAACACGACCAGAAATAATTAGCGGTGTGCGGGATTCATCAATGAGAATCGAGTCAACTTCGTCGACGATTGCAAAACTAAAACCTCGTTGAACTTTTTCGTCTAGAGTGCCAGCCATATTGTCTCGCAAATAGTCAAAACCAAATTCATTGTTTGTGCCGAAAGTTATATCCGCCGCGTAATCCGCACGCTTCTCGGTTGAACTTGATCTTCTTCCAGAGACGACTAGGCCAACTGACAAACCAAGCCAGCGGTGTATTTGTCCCATCCATTCGGCATCTCGTTGAGCTAGATAGTCGTTGGTTGTAATTTGATGAACACCTTTACCCGAGAGTCCATTTAGATAAGCCGGCAGGGTTGAAACAAGAGTTTTGCCTTCACCCGTTTTCATTTCTGCAACCCAGCCAGCATGCAATGCAGCACCACCCATAAGTTGCACGTCATAATGGCGCTGCCCAATAACGCGAGTGGCAGCCTCACGAACCACAGCAAAAGACTCAATCAACAAATCTTCAAGCGTTTCGCCTCGGTCAAGCCGAGATTTGAACTCGCCCGTTTTTCCTCTTAATTCTGCTTCACTCATTGCCGACATTTGTGCCGCCAACGCATTGATATCGGGCAAGATATCAGCTAGGGCCTTAACCTTCTTGCCTTCGCCAGCTCGCAGGACTCGATCGAGGATTGCCATAAGACAGTAGATGCTACCGCAGCGCAGATAACCAGTTTGGCCCCACCTTCGTAAAGCGCTTGAGACGCGCGCTTGAGTGTTGTGCCAGTTGTAACAACGTCGTCGATCACGACGACACATTGATTATTTATTGGACGAGATATAAACCGTGGCCCAATTAGTCGCTGTTGTCGGGTTCGGCCAGTCTGCGGCTGATCAGTCAGACGGCGTAAAACCCCTCGACATTGAACCTGCAACTCTTTGGCGACAAATCGCGCAAGTATCTCAGCGTGGTCATGGCCGCGCTCTAACTTTCGGCGGGCAGTTGTTGGAGCCCAAGCAATCAAATCAATTTTTTGTTGCGAAATTGCTGTCTCTTGAGTTATTCGTTCTGCTAGCGCTACGCCAAGCACACTAACCGACGATCTAATGTTGCGATACTTCATGCTTAATATCATCTGACGCACAACTTTGCTGTAACCGAACGCAACTATTATTTGATGGCCTATTTCAGGGCCTACTTCAGGGCGAACTTCAGTCCGCATATTACTGACCCCAGTCGTATGGCGGTTACGGGTGGCAGCATCGTGAAACTTTGGCGAACTAACTGAACTTTCAATTTGCGATATTTGTTCTACACAATTTTTGCAAACTGATGAAGAAATTAGAAGGCACCCAGGACACGTCGTACCAAACATTCTGCTTGCAAAATCTTTGAAGCTAGTTTTCAAAATTGCGATCATCGCCATAGATCAAATTATGCCGACAGGGTGTCGCGTGCCAGTTAGCGACTAGCCTGCAACGGTGCAAGGTTTAGAGTCTCTTGAATTTCGCGATCGGCTTGGGCGCCGACTTATTCGTTGCATAATCGGCTTGTCGCTATTTAGCGTTGGCATCTCACTGCAGATGAACGCCAACATCGGTGCACCACCATGGGATGTGTTTCATCAAGGCATCGCCAATCAAACCGGTATCTCAATTGGCAAGATCATCGTGCTCACCGGTTTTTCGTTGCTCCTATTTTGGATTCCGCTTAAGCAAAAACCGGGTGTTGGCACAATTCTTAATGCACTTGAAATTGGATTGGTCGCTGATATCGCATTGGGGATAATTCCCGAACCGTCAAACATCTTGATTCGAGTTCCGATGGCATTGTTTGGCATCGTTGTCGTCGCAATTGGATCAGGTCTCTACATCGGCAGCGCACTTGGGCCAGGGCCACGCGACGGTTTAATGACCGGGCTTGCCAAACGTGGCATTCCAATTCGTAAGGGACGAACCGCCGTTGAAGTGATAGTACTGATTACTGGGTGGCTACTGGGTGGTCAAGTCGGCGTTGCAACTTTTGCATTTGCATTTGGCGTAGGGCCACTTGTGCATTTTTTCTTACCACGTTTAGCGGTAAGAAAAAATGCTGTTTAGCTAATAGCGGTAACGCTCGTTAACTAGTAGCGGTA
>CALACK010000075.1 GCA_937890395.1 uncultured Acidimicrobiaceae bacterium
TCGTTCAGTTGTTTGCGTCGCACACCGGGCTGAATCGTGCAGTCAAGGTCTTCGCCACTGACTCGCAAGATTTTGTCCATCTGTGAAAGATCAAGCGACACTCCACCACGAATTGACGTGCTGTTGCCTTCAAGCGAAGTGCCGGCACCCCATGCAACAACCGGCGTCTTGTTGTCGTTGCAAATCTTCAGTGTTGTCGCTACGTCCTCCGTGCAGGTTGCAAAAACAACCGCATCCGGCAAGGTTGGTATGTGAAAACTTTCGTCTTTCGAGTGATGTTCACGAATAGTCGCATTGACCGACACTTTTTCGCCGAGCGCAGCTCTCAATTCGTCAATTACCACATCTTGATCTTAAACGAGAAAGCTAATGAACGCTACGAAAACTCACGATGTTGCTCGTACCACTCGCGCGCTGCAGCCAAGATTTGAGGCTCGCTTAAGGCCGGCAAGTTAGCATCTATCGCCCCGACGATTTTTTTGGCGGTACTCAAATGGTGTCGCTCCATATGTTGCACGAATCTGATCATTGAATTCGACTTACCTTTACCATGACCAATGAGTAAAATCTGACCAGCAGGCTCGAGTGATTTTGAGACACCTTCGTAATACGGAATTTCAAAACGATTTGCCTCGTGGCCTCGCGAACCTTGTCCTTGCCTCACATGGTGATGAACATGCTCGGCACCTGGCCTCGATACCAAAGTAGGAGTCTCTCCTCGAATTGCATCGGTCGCCCAGATTCGGGTCTGATCGTGCGTCACTGCTGCGACTACCAATTTCCCTTTAATGTCCATTGCGAGTCGAGCTATTTGTTTTCGTCTGAAACAATTACAACTGGGCAAGGCCCGTGATGCGCAACTTGTTGGGCGACTGAACCGAGCAGTAATCCCATAAAGCCACCGTGACCGCGACGGCCAACAACTAATAGTTCGGCGTCTTTTGCCGATTCAATCAATGTCGCCGCCGCCGGACCTCTCGCAATTTTCGTCGTTACTTTTGTTGGACCAACGAACTCTGCAACTTTTTTCATCATGCCGTCTACAACATTGGTTGCAGCGGCGCTGAGCTCTTCAATCGGAACGAATGAAGCAAATCCCATTGGGTCAACCATTGGTGTCAAACTCCACGAATGAATTACTTCAACTTCAGTATTCCGAAGTCGTGCCTCGCCTAGGGCCCATAGCAATGCCGTTAATGAACTCTCTGAACCGTCAACTCCGACAATAATTTTACGAACTTTGCTCATAATTCTCCTTGTTGTGTTTTCTGTTTAGATCTTCTTGCCCTGTTGTGTTGTCAATGCATGTATGAACCCGGCGCCAGAGGCGAGCAACAATATCGCGGCTGCGAAAAATGCGATCATTGCTGCAAGCGCGGCTTTTTCGCCTAGGACGCTGAAACCGTAAGTTGTGAGCAATAAACCACGTAAGGTTTCACCTTTAAACATTGTCTCTCGCTGACCAGAAATTTTTGCGAGATCTGCTTGAAGTGCAACCAACGTTGAATCATTCGCTTTCTTGGCAGCATCAACTTGAGATTGAAGTTCGCGCTGTGGAGTACCCAAACTTGCGTAAGTCTCGCCACCACCGATGCCCTTTAAGTGGTCACCAATGTACTCGTTGGCATAACACTCTGACTTCTTTCCACTGTCAAGAACTGTGCCCGCGTATTTGATTAGACATGAAACACCAGTTTCTGCTTCTGTTAAATTATCGACAGCCGGAAACGAAATCTTCTGATCACTTAGTTGATCTCGAACATATGAAGTTGCAAAATTTGCATTGGCTTGAAATACGAATCCAAGAATTATTGCTAACCCAGCGAGCAATACACCGCCAGTACTCATTCCGATATCAAGTGTTTTTCGTTTCATAGTTTCTCTTTCTGTTGAGTTTGACTTCTATATAGCGAACAGTAATGCAATGAGACATAAATAGTTCATTTCTGCGGCGGTGTTTTACATCACACAGTTGTTAGGCAAACCTGTTAAAAAAATTTATTAGATCAATATTTTGTGAGTTAACGAATTAGAATTGTTAGTCATGACTTACAAAAATCTTAAAGTTCGCTTGGACGCCGGTGAAATAATCGTTTTAGACGGCGGTACTGGCAC
>CALACK010000076.1 GCA_937890395.1 uncultured Acidimicrobiaceae bacterium
AAAGCAAGAATCAAGGGACTACAACAACCTTGGTGCCGGGTTTTGCAAAGTTGTACATAAGTTTTGCATCTGCAATTGCCATTCGAATACAACCACTGCCCTGAAAAGTTCCGAGTTGAACTTCGGTCTGAAGTGGCTTGCCGTATTTTGTAGGTATCTCGTGAAATCCGATATTGCCACCGTTAGGTCCGATCGCAAATCGTGTCATGTTATTAAACCACACATCCTTATAGTCGAGACTGTAGCTTCGCAATGACTGGCTATTGACTTTGTAGGTCCCTAGATTCGGCACACCCCTTAGACCAGAAACTGGCATGGCTCTCACTACTTCATTCTTCCCGTCAATGATCCACACCCATTGCAACTTATTTTGATAAACAACACGCCGACCTAAACCAGAATTTTTCGGAACTACTGGCGGATTGGCCCTCGTATACGCCGGAAACCTAAGCGACCTCGCGGGATAAAGCAATGAAGTTTCGGCTGCTGTTGCCACATGTGTAATCGATGAGTTACCCGTAGCACTAGTTCTAGCACTGGTTCTCGCACTAGTTGCTGAAGCGCTAGTGCTTGATGAGGCAATCGTGGTTGAAGTTGAACTAGTAGTAGACGAGCCACCGGAGGCGAACGAAATTAAAGACGAAGATGATAACGCAACGGTGGTGAGCACAACCGCTAGAACTAATTTGGAGAATAACTTCATTTGTGTTTTTTTGATTTCACTTTTTGCAAACTTGGAATAAACACAAGTGGGTTGTCAACAATTTCATATCGGTTGCCCCAGTTACTGACTAAACCTTGCACCATGGCGGCAAATGGCAGAGCCAAAACTGCACCAATTGGGCCGAGCACCGCACCACCAGCAATCGCTGCACCAAACGCAACTGCGGCGTGCAACTCAAGTGTGCGCGCTGTTACGCGCGGTGCGAGTACAAAGTTTTCTAATTGCTGATACACGGCGATAAAAATAATCACAATCAAAGCCTTTATTGGTGAGTCCAAGAACGCTAACAAAATCGGCAAGACTCCTGCGATATATGTTCCGACAACTGGCAGGAACTGCGAAACTAAGCCAACCCAAATTGCTAAAGCAATTGGTGCAGGCGTGCCAATTGCTTGAAACACAATCCAATGAAATATCGCAGAAATTATAGCCAACAAGGCGCGCGAATATATGTAACCACCAGTTTTTGCAATAGCGAGATCAAAAACCGTCAATACAACTCGTTGTTGTTTGACCGGCAGACGACTACATAACGCGCGCCGCAATCTTGGGCCATCAGAGATCAAATAGAACGTAAACAAAGTGACTGACAAAATCTGCAGTAAGCCACTCAGCGCACCTAATGATAAACCTACGACACGATCTTGTTGATTTGTAAAAAAGTTATTTAGCGAACCGTTCGGATCGCTCAATGCTTTAATCCACGATTGCGGATTAATTGACGAACCAAATGTGTCATTGATAAAAACAACAATGTCAGTCACATATTGATCACGATTATTTATCAAATCTCGAGTCTGTGTTGCAACTAACGTGCCAATTGCGGCACCAAAAGAAATAACAGCGACAAATACGCTGAACAACATCAAGCCAGTGGCCGCACCGCGTTTCCATCCGCGCGCCGCAAGACGATTAACAGCGGGCTCAATTGCCAGTGCCAAAAATAACGAGATAACAAGCAAAATTAAAAAATCAGATAACTGATGAAATAGCTCGCGAACCACAAGCACCGCAATAGCCCCGACCCAAAACAATCCGATTGCTCGGGGCACCCAAAAGGGCATTGCATTGCGAGAAGTTTTTTTGATCACCTTAGAAGCCTTAATCTGCACAGATTTATCATCCGCCTTATGACCCATGGCATCTATTCTACTTGCAGTTGATATATGCAAACAGCACAATTCGGTGCCACGATAGAAGCAACGATATGAAGAAACTTGACATTAATTCGGCAATCACCGCTGTTCGCGATCAAATCGGTGAGGCAATTCGCGCGCGCGTTATTGGCCCGAACGCCGACCAAAGAACGCAAGAAATTATTGATGCACCAGGCGAACGTCTCTTCACCGAAGACCGGCCAATTCTTCGTGTTCACTCAGACGCATCAATGTTTATCGGTGGACTTCGCGCATTGTTATTGCAATCACTTCACCCACTTGCAATGGCAGGTGTTGCACAACATTCTGATTATCGCAACGACCCGTGGGGACGCTTGCAGCGCACTGCAGATTTTTTGGCGACGACAACATTTGGGCCAGTTGACGAAGTTGAAAAAATAATTGCAAGAATCAAAATGGTTCACACACGTGTAACTGGTTTTGCGAGCGACGGTCGACCGTACTCAGCGAATGATCCGCATCTTTTACGTTGGGTTCATGTCGCAGAAGTTGATTCATTTTTAGCAGCGCATCAGAGATATGGCGCTTATCCACTCGATCAACAAGGCCGCGATGGCTACGTGCAAGATGTCGCAGTAATCGCGCGCTTACTCGGCGTGCCGAACCCACCAGAATCAGAAAAAGAACTCAAACAGCAACTGCACGACTACCGCCCAGAACTTGCAAGCACCGACGAGTCGCGCGACGCAGCGAAATATCTAATTTTTGAACCACCACTGCCAGCGACCGCACGCGTGGCATATTCGGCGCTCGTCGCGGCAACAATCGCAACTTTGCCAAGTTGGACACGAAAACCACTTCGCTTGCCACTTCTTCCGATCACAGAAAAATTTGCGCTACGACCGTTAGGTGACGCAGTAACTCGCGCAATTCGCTGGGCAACTGTGCCGACATCGCCTTATAAATAGTCGTAGTCTGCTCGCGCGGCCAACGTCAACGTCAACGTCAAAATAAACACAAACAGTTGACCGTGCGTTAAAACGCACGTCGTGCGATATAGTGCACGAGGAGGAAATCCCGTGGATGTATCGTCGCCGATCAGCACCATTATCCCAAGCCTCGATGGCCCTGTTCTTGCTTGCCTTGCTGCAACCACTGCACCACTCGGGCTTGCCCAGATCCACCGCCAAGTTGGCCATGGTTCCAAGTCTGGTGTGCGTCAAGTGCTGCTTCGAATGATAGATACCGGAATAATTTCTGAAATTCCTGGTGGTTTTGTGCTCAATCGTTTACACATCACTGCACAAGCCGTCGAGATCCTTGCTGATCTTCACGGCGAACTGATCCGCCGGATCAGGTCAGCGGTCAACACATGGAAGTCAGAGGTATTACTAGTGGGACTATTTGGTTCAGCAGCACGGCGCGACGGCAATTCATCTAGCGATATAGACATACTTATCGTTTCCGACTCACGAAACCTCAAAGAACTTGCCGACCAACTCGCATCTCAAGTCGCAGCGTGGACGGGAAATCCTGCACAAATTGTCGCCATCAATCGCAAAGAGCTGAAACGTCTTCGACAAGCCAAAGAGCCAATTATCGGGCATTGGCAATCAGAACTTGTCGTCATTTCTGGTGATGTGCGCATACTCCAGTCATCGTCAAAATGACGCGCACCACGTCCCGCACCAAAAACTGCTCACGCAAAGACGCACATGTGCGCCTCATGCAAGCAGAGTCATTTGTCAAAACGGCACAAATGGTTGCTGAAGAAACAACCGACGAATTCAATCCTGGCGTGAGTGCATCGCTTGCAGTACTTGCAGGCATCGCAGCATCAGATGCCGCATGTTGTGCGCGACTAGGGGTTCGTTCGCGTGGAGAAGCCCATAGCGATGCAGTTGCACTTCTCGGTACTGTCATTCCTCACGGCGCAAACATGGCAAAAGATTTGCAACGGTTACTCAACCGTAAAGACGACTCGCATTATGGGGTCACTTTCGTTTCTTCTGTCGACCCCTTACGGATGATCAGTTGGGCTAGACGAATTGTTGCGTCGGCCAGAGTGGCTGTAGAGGCCTAACGACTCAACGATTGAAGCGCGGCTCCCACAAACGCGTTATATAAATTTTGTTGCAGCGGGTCTGCGGCGGCTGTGTCTTCTGGGTGCCACTGCATGCCGAGCAACCACTTCGTGCGATGCTCAACTGCTTCAAGAATTCCGTCTGGGGCATGCCCAACAGCGACCAAATCATCGGCGAGTTTTAAAATCCCTTGGTGATGAAATGACGCGCCATTAATTTTCGTCGCGCCTAGTGCCTCAGCCATTCGAGTCCCATTTTTAATATTAACTTCGTGCAAAGCAAACTCTTCTCCAACCGGAAACTGCTTCGGCGCGTGCGCAAGCAATTCGTTCGCATTTTCAAGTTCGCCAAGATGCTGCACAAGCGATCCGCCAAGAACGACATTAACTAACTGCATCCCGCGACACACCGCCAACACCGGCACATCGGCATTGAGTGAAGCGTTCAACAACTCTGTTTCAAATGCATCTTGTTCGGGCTGCACACCGTAAACGTGAACACCAGCCACCTGCCCATAAAGAGTCGGGTTGACATCTGCACCACCCATCAACACCAGTCCGTCGAACCGTTGCATCATCGCCTCGGCATCTTTGGTTTTCAATGGTTGTGGAGAAATTACGACTGGTTCGCCGCCCGCCCGCAGAATCGCATCAAGATACCTTCGCCCTGCAAACGCAACTGAATCTCGCGACACACGACTGGGCGCACCGTAACGTCCAGCAAGTGCGATCAACGGTGACATTTATAAAACTCTACCGAGCATCACT
>CALACK010000077.1 GCA_937890395.1 uncultured Acidimicrobiaceae bacterium
GTCTGCGAGTTTCAAAGTTGCTTCGCGAGCTTGGCGTGTGAGTCGGAGGTAGCCGTCATCTCCTAGATGATGCATTACTGCCCAAGCACTGGCCATTGAACCGCCTGACTTTGTGCCCAGGGCACCAGACGACGCATATAAACCACCCAGCCAGTTATCTGTCACAAAGCCCTGAAACGATCGCAGATATTTCGATGCGTACATAATCACCGATGCACCTTTTGACGTGTAGCCAAACTTATGTAGATCGACAGAAATAGAACTCACCCCTGGTACTTGCAGACTCCACGGTGGCAAATCTTCTCCTAGTTGAGCAAGATAGGCGAGCGTTACCCCGCCCATACATGCGTCAACATGACAGTTAATCTTTGCCTCAAGTGCAAGTGCAGCAATACCTGTTACATCGTCAATGACACCTTGAGGATATTGTGGGGCAGAGGCCACAACCAGAACGGTATTTTGATCAACCCGCGACCGCATCGCGCCTACATCGGCTCGCCATTCTTGATTGACGTCAACGCGTCTCGACTCAACTTCGAAGTAAGCGCACGCTTTCTCAAAGGCCGCGTGGGCAGAGGTCGGCAAAACAATATTCGGACTCGTGATATCTCGCTCAGCACGTAAACGATCACGGGCAGCCTTGACTGCCATCAGGATGCTCTCGGTGCCCCCGGAGGTCATAAACCCAGCCGACTCACTAGTCGCGCCGAGCCACTTACCAACCATCGCCACAACATCAGACTGAATCTTCCGCAAACTTGGAAACGCATCTGTGCTCAATGCATTCTCGCCACTAAACCGTCTGTAAGCCTCCTCGGCAACGCTTATCGCCTCAGCACCTGCGTAGTAGGCGAGGCTGAAAGCGCGACCATCGCGCCACGCAATATCGTCTACCCGCATCTCTTCTAAGACGCTGAAAACCTTTTCAGATGACCAGCCAACACTTGGCAATGATGCTGAATTCTTTGCAGAGGACTGAAGATTGTCGTCAGCCATGGGGTTACGGTAGCCGCGATTTTTTATCTATTATTAACTTTACATAACTAACATTATGGGCAAAATAACAGACGGATTAAAGTAACTCGTCGTTGAAACGCCTATACGGCAAAGCTTAGATATACATAACTAACCCTCAACTAAAGGTTTAGCTGCATTCAATAACCAGTTGAGTGCAGCTTTAAAGTCTCGAGTTGTCGGATCAATTGCTGGGTCGAGATCTGCCTCTACGTCAGCAATCGCACACTTGAGCACGTAAACCTGATCTCTTAGAGTCTCCAATTCATTGCGAGCGATAACCAACTCATTTTCACTGAGCTGCAAGTCGTTGGCGCGTTGTCGGGCCACCCAATCCCATTGGCGACATGACTGGCAACAATAGCGCCTTGGCCTACCAGCGCCCGGTAGTTGCTTAAATGGCGACCTACACCACTGGCAGCGGCTCTTGCCCGTCGAAACTAATTTCGTCATGACGAAATCATAGTTAAATCCATCTCTTGAGTGGTGAATGGTTTATTTGAGTTTGCAGATGTTTGGTTGAAGGCATACTGAACAAATGAAGATTTCGCACCAACCCCCGTCTCGCCTGTTCACGTCTGATAACGCCGCTGGTGTGCACCCAGTTGTAATGGATGCAGTTGTTCGCGCTAACCAGTCGCACGCGCTCGCCTACGGGCTTGATAAATATACCGTTCAGGCTAAAGACGCTTTCTCGAAACTCTTTGATGCAGATGTGCGCACCGAGTTTGTCTATGGCGGTACGGGGGCCAATATTCTGGCACTCGCATGTGTGCTCAAGCCAGCTGAAGCAGTTGTGTGTACGGCATGGTCGCATATCGCAGTTGATGAAACTGGTGCGCCCGAAAGAATTCTTGGTGCGAAACTGATTGATCTACCGTCACTAGATGGAAAACTGACACCACAAGATCTGCACAGCATCGCGCACTTGCGAGGCCATGTACACCACGTTCAGCCCGCAGTCGTGTCGATCACGCAGTCAACAGAACTGGGTACGGTCTATTCGCCCGATGAGGTGCGTGCAATTTGTGAGACTGCTCATGAACTTGAAATGCTCGTGCATATGGATGGTGCTCGACTTAGCAATGCGTCTGCTGTCTATGGCGCGACACCCGAGGCTTTGCGAAGTTTTACAATTGATGCAGGTGTTGATGTTTTGAGTTTCGGTGCGATGAAGGCTGGCATCATGTTCGGCGAAGCAGTCGTATTCTTGAAACCAAAACTTGGTGACCGAGCCGAATATATTCGTAAGCAAATCACGCAATTAAATTCGAAGATGCGGTACGTTTCGGCGCAGTATGTCGAGTTATTTCGAGACGGCTTATTTTTTCAACTCGGGGCTCAAGCAAACGCGATGGCGCTCGCTCTCTATGAGCGCACAAAACATCACAAGTCGCTCGGTCTAGTTGCCCCACCTCAGGTGAATAGCCTGTATCCAACCATTTCTCAGCCCGCCCGAACCGCTCTTCAAGATTGGTCGTTTTTCTGGGATTGGGATGTTGCGGCCCAGCAGGTGCGCTGGATGACGGCCTGGGATACGACTTTGGATGACATAGAAGCCTTTGGGCTCGGAGTTGATGAGGTTCTTAATAGTAATTGACTAGTCAGTTATTTATCGGCTAGTTTGACCTGCGTGGCGGGGTCAGAATTCTTCATCAAGCGGCTTGAAACCGACGACAAGTGGATGAACGATGCCGCGTGTCGTGGACTCAGCGATATTTTCTTTCCGACACCCGCAGAACGACCACAGGCTCGTGAGCAAAGAGAATCGATGGCGCGCGAAGTTTGTTCTTCATGCCAAGTGCAAACAGCATGTAAAGAATTTGCTCGCAACCATCATGAATACGGTTTTTGGGGTGGAGAATCTGAAGAGCAACGACATCAAGCAGGTTTTCATCTCATCGCGCCGATCGGAATCAGAGTGAACTCGCGATAACAGATCGCGTTAAATAGCAATAAGTACTAGATCAATAACTCGTAAGACGAGATAGTCAAAGTCTGCGAGACTATTTTCGTATGTCTGATTCAGAAACAGATCCGTCAGCGAATTCGCTACCGGGGGCCATCGACACTGTTCGCGAAGCCTGGGCAAATTTTGGTGACTCGCGGTTAATCGAAACTTTCAACGAAGTAAGCGCACATGTTTCAACAAACCGCGTCTTTCGTTTGACCATGTCGGACAAATCAAATTTGATCGCCAAAGTTAGTTCGTACGGGTCATATTTTCAGTTCGCTGAAGATCATGACAGACTCGCCCGTTGCAGCGCACAACTCAGAGGTGGCCGTTGGTCAGGATTTTTGGCTGAAGTTCTTAGTAAAAATGGTCGACCCTATACGTGGTATGACGAGTCATGTTGGGCTGTTTTCTATACCGATGTGCGACAACCTGATTCGTTACCACGCATTTTGACAGACCAAGATGTAATAACGCTGGCTCAAGAAATTGCAGAATTTCATTTGGCGTGCGCGGCGATTGCGCCATCGCTACCCCCTACTTCAAATTCAGTCAAGGGTGATGCAATTCATCTTTATGATTTGCTTCGTGAATCTCAGGCTCCACAAAACTTCGGATTAGAAAAAACAGATATTTCAATCTTGCAGCGCAGTACGCACGACTTACTGCTACATCTCGAAAAAGTGCACTACGACGAATGGTTGCGCATTCCGATATTGGTCGACTGGAACCTAGGCAACTTCGCGGTAAAGGCGTCTAAAGGCAATTCTGGTCGCTCGTTTCAACTATCAACAAGATGGGACTACGACTGGTTTCGTGTTGAATCGCGGTTGCTTGATTTCTACTTTCTAAGCCGAGTGTCGTCCCGCACTGGTGACAAAACCCAGTTTTCCTATTCGGCTCATACATTTAGCGAGCCAAGATTTCTTAAATTTCTGGCCGCTTATCATCAAATTTATCCACTTAGCCCTACGGAGATTGAATTTCTTCCGTTCGCCTATCGTTTTTTTCTTTTAAATTATGTAATTCGAGAAGGAGCGCGCTTTTTCAGGCCAGACCTTTGCGCACAATTTCGCCGAGACACAGCACGCGAACATCTGGGAAGTTCTAGTCGGCTTGATCTAACCGAATTATTGAAAATAGTCGGCTAAGAAAATTTAATTAGTCACGTATTTTGCGCAAGTTCGTCGCGAAGAACTTGCCCTTCTTGACATATATGTCAACTCCCCTTGAAATTTCTTCTTGCCGCGCACGTCCCTCTTTGATCACAGCTGGAGACCCAACAGCCAGTGCCCCTGGTGGTATAACCATGTCGTTTAAAACTACGCTGTTTGCGCCGACAATTGCCCCAGTGCCAACTACTGCGCGGTGCAACACAATCGCCCCAGAAGAAACCTGCGCACCCGACTCAATTGTGCATGATTCAAGATGAACTAGGTGTCCAATCACGCAGTCGTCACCAACGATTGTCGGTGTCTCTGGCATTGTGTGGATAACCGAATTGTCTTGAATGCTGGTGCGCATGCCGATCTTGATTTCGCCGTCATCACCGCGCAAAACTGCACCTGCCCAAATAGTCGATTCGGCGCCGATTTCAACTGAACCAATAATCACTGCCTCTGGGTGAATAAAAGCAGTCTCATGAATTTTTGGCTCGCGAGAACCGAGTGCATAAATCGCCATGACTTCACGGTAGCGAAATTGACGATGCTCTTAGTAATCGCATTTGGGGGTAATTGCTCGCTTTTCGGATACCGTGAAGGCTCATGTCACGGAGACTAGATATTGAACTCACTAGTACGCGGGACGACGGATCCTGGACTTGGCGCGCCGCCGGCGCAAAAGTTCCTAAAGGTGTTGTCATAGCCTCCCTCTTACCGAACCAAAGCAAAATTGGCGACGTACTAAAAATTGAAGCCGACTTCGATATCGACGGCATCACTGTTTTGTCAGTAGTTACGCAACGTGATAAGAGTCAAAAAGCGACTTTGTTGCAGATGATTGATGACAAACCATTTGTTGGCGTCACAGAAAAACTTGCAAAGAAATCTCGTGACGATAAACCGCGCCGTGGCAAGCAAGGTCCGCGCACCGATCGACCTGATCGTGAACCGCGTGAACCCAGAGCAGATCGTCCGAATCGTGAACCGCGAGCGCCAAGACCAGATCGTAAAGCATTTCCACCTGCGCCAGAGGTTCCAAAGCGACCGATTGCTAAGCGTCTCAAGCCAAGGCGTGTGCATCGCACTGCTGTTCTTGAGTCTTTGCCAGTTGAACAACGAGGGGTTGCAGAACGAGCGCTCGCTGGTGGTCTAGCTGCGGTGCGTGAAGCAATTAAATCGCAAAATGTACAACTCAAAAAAGATGGCAAATCAGAAGTCAAAGCCGATGGTTTAATTTCAATGGCTTCAGATATTTTGCCAAAACTACGAGTTGCTGAATGGCTAGACAAAGCCGAGGCAGCCAAAGCCGATCTTGACTTACTTGATTTGCGAGATCTTCGCGCAGTTGTGGTTGGTAGCGATGACCCAATGGTTGTGCGTGACGAAACAACACGAGCTCTGGCAATTGAGCTCAAAGCGGCTTTGAAGAGTCGTCAAGAAAAAGAAATGTCTAATTGGATGGACGACATGAAGTCTGCAGTCGAGGTCTCACGGGTAGTTCGGGCGCTAAAACTTTCAGGCGAGCCACCAAAAGCTGGTGTTCTGTTTCCGGTTGAACTCGGCGCTCAAATCGCAAAAGCCGCAACAGAGTCTCTAGCCAGCGATGCAGGTGCTGACCGTTGGATTGCCGTTCTCGAGGCACTCGCCTTCTCACCGATTCGTGCCCAAGTAAAGCCTGCTGCTGCACCGGTTGCGGCAACTGATGCGCTGCGCGAAACAGTCAAACGACTCTCTCCTCTGCTCCCTCATATTGCAGCATTATTTGGGATCGAAGTGATTGCTGGTGTGCAAGCGCCGAAACCTTTACGACCTCCGCGTCAAGCTCGTCAAATTCGTAAGCCGCGCGATAAAAAAGAACAAAAACTCACGATTCCTCCTGCCCCACAGCCAGTAGCGCAAGTAATAGTCGAAGTGCCAGTAGCGCAAGTAAT
>CALACK010000078.1 GCA_937890395.1 uncultured Acidimicrobiaceae bacterium
GGTAACAAGAAAGTCGCCGAAGAGATGTTCAAAATAGTCGAGCCACTCCTCGGCGCTAAGAAAAAATAGGCTTAAATCTTGTCGCTATTTTCAAACCGATATTCTAAGTTTTTTTTGGTTTCATTTTTGATACCGATTCCAAAGTTGTACTCACTGTCGAACGTCATCTCAATGAGTATGTACTCGGGATTATCATTCCTGATTTTAGTGGCTTTCAGTAAAGTCTCTCATAGAAAACTAAGCCCTTGGTATACCAAAGCGTTTGTTATCTCTCTTTGTTTATTGCCAACGACGAATTTTGAGCCAAGTGCCTTGTTCTGGATTGGGTGGATTTTCTTAATTTGTTTCGCAGTATTGTCGCAACAGTCAAAATTCAAGCGATTGCGAATTTTTGGAACAAATTTGGTAATTTTTGCGATGTTGTTTTCAACAATTGAAGTTTTTCTTCGCGTGACAGAAAATACCGATGTAGTACAGAAACCAAATCCAGAGTTTGTTGATTGGCAATCAAAAAAATATTACCAAGATGCAAATGCTTTGAGTAAAGCGAATGATTCGTACAGCCCGCTTGATGAATATAATTTCGCCAATGGAGAATTGATCAAATCCTCGGGTGATTTAATAACGATTGGTGACTTTGACGGTTCGTTTATCAAAATCACAGATGGCCGACGAGTCACAGCTGGTTCAAATGGTCTGCGGAAACAGAGAGTTTTGATTTTTGGTGGCTCTACGGTGTTTTGTGCCGAGGTTCCAGATTTATTGACTAGTTCAAGTCAGCTTCAACAATTAATTCTTAAAAATAGTTTTGATTTTGATGTTTTAAATTACGGGATACCAGGACTCAGAATTGAGAATCAATTCAACATATTGAAAAACGTTCCAGATCTTGGGTCGGGCGATATCGTCGTTTTTTATGACGGGGTCAATGATCTAATAAGAGCTTTTGAAGAAGGCTTGAATAGGCACAAGAACAACTTTCCATGGCGACAACTAAATGATTTCTCATTTGCCGTAGAAAAGCGATCGTCACTTTTTAAGCACCTTTCGATTTCGGGCTATGTCGACAATATTGGTATTGCAAACGCATATCTTGATTCGGGTGCAAGTCAATACATTGATGCCAATTGGCTAAAGTATGACGAACTTTCCCGCGAACTCGTTCGAAAGACAGGCGCCGACTTTGTCCATATTTTACAACCCAATTGGCTCACCTATAAAAAAATTAGTGAAAGCAAATCTGAAGACAAGAGATTTTCGGATATGCGATTAATCCAAGAAATATTCAAGAGCATTGCAGCTCAAAATCCTGGAATCTTTGACTTTAGCGAAAGTCTAAACCCTCTTGAAGACACACCATATTTTGATTGGGCGCATCTCGATGAAAGCGGTAACAAGAAAGTCGCCGAAGAGATGTTCGTAGTTCTAGAGCCACTGCTAA
>CALACK010000079.1 GCA_937890395.1 uncultured Acidimicrobiaceae bacterium
TAGTCTTGATAGGGCCGGGTGCTGCACATGGTGAGTATGGGGACGAAATTGATTCAGCTGACATTGTCGCTCGGATAAAATATCCGGGTGCTGAGTATCTATTGGACAAGAAGTTTTTCGGTAAACGATGCGATATTTCACAGTATCCTGGCCTAAGGCCACTTAGAGAATTAGCGAAGTTATCATCTCGGGAATATTTTGATGACCTACGCTTGATAGTTACCGGTGAAACAGATTCGTCTGCTGTTAGAGCTACACCAGTTGTTTCGGAAAACCAAGAAGTTCAGTTATACCGTACGAACATTACAAGTGGGTTGCGGCTGCTAATCAGTTTGATCAGACGACGTCCGTTAAGTTTAAAAGTTTTTGGATACGACTTTTATTCCGAACTTGAGCCTTATAACACTGGAATGAAATCCTTTTATGAGGAGGCCGCATGGAAAATGGGTGATGGTTATCTTTTAGGAGCTAAGGCGGATTACCCAAAAGTAGAGATTACATCTTCGTTTGGGGCCCATGATCCGGTGTCGAATTTTTGCTTTGCACAGAATTTGTATAAGGCGGGGTTGTTCGAAATTGAGCCTTATGGAAAGAGCATTCTTGAACTGACGCCATACCAATATGTGGAGCGGTTGGAAAAAATGCTTGGTGATTGGTAAATATATAATTTAGCCAGCGTTAATTTGTGCCTTAACTAAATCTCGGATTTCTGGTGGCATAAAGTTGTTCTCGGTCGTGGTTTCGGCTTCGACGAGTTCGACAAGGCGATTAACAACATCAATTGGATCCATCTGATTCGTTGTCACCATCGATCCAATTGCTCGAAGGAGATCTGTCGCTGGTGCACTAATTGCTTTATCACCAAACCACTCCCACATTGATGCAGCCATGCGGTCATTGAAACCAGTGTTGTATGGGCCAGGATTAATCAGAGTCACATCAATGCCACTTGCGGCTAGTTCAGCGCGCATTGATTTACCCATCGCCTCGAGAGCATGTTTAGTCATGGAGTATGGGCCAAATGATGGTCCAGCGATCACGCCTCCTATTGAAGAGACGATAATAATGCGACCGCTTTTTTTAGCCGCCATTTTCGGTAAGACTGCTTGAGTTACAGCGAGAGTACCAAAAACATTGACTTCAAATAAATGCCGCACACGATCAATTGGTACGTCAGCCATCGGACCAGTTTCGCCTGCCCCAGCATTGTTGATCAGGACATCAAGATCTAAGGTTGCGGCCTTAGCAACATCGACGCTTGAAGTGATATCTAATTTCTCAACTTGTATTTGTGGGTGCTCTGCTCGTAAGGCAATAGCTTGAGCTTCAGTTTCGGTAGTCGCAATCACTTTGTGACCGCGTGTCGCGAGCGCAACTGCTGTGCCTTTGCCAAAACCCGAACCAGCACCGGTAATCAATACTTTTTTATTCATTTTGACCTCGTCTTAACTCTCAGGTTCCGCCTCCTTCAATGATAAACGGCCTAACGACTTTAGACATTAACTCTGCAATATTTTTGTTGCCGAGTTTGTCAACATGGCACCAGTCAAAATACGGTGAAGTCTTCAAATTGTCAAAAATATTTCTGGCATCTGCAGCATTCTCGAACGACAGAACCAGATCAGCGAGGCGAGGGTATACCTTGTCAATTTCATCTGGAAACTGGTTCATTTGGGCCCTAATTGCCTGCTCGTACTTCAATGGACCCGATTTGGTGAATACGTGAGGCTGAATTATTGGAATAAACGTCGCGCCGCGATCGGTTGTAAAGCTCTCGGCAGTATCAAGAGCGAGTTTCGTCTCTGCAAGGTTGTTTTCATCAATAGAGGCTTTGCCAACTGCGAGTAAATTATTCAATGAGTAGCCGACATTCGTGTGTTTAAAAACCCAGTTTGACGCCGATTCGAAGGTCGAGAACTGCAGGGAAAGTCGTGTAATTGGATCTCTGTAGACGATCGCATTTTTGGCTTCATTCACGCCGATGTAGAAAACGACGATATCTCCACGGCGCAAACCTTGTCTTGTGTCTCCTTTGTTTGTGTTGAGCAAATCGGTCTCGTCTTCCTGAAGAAAACGTATTAGATCAACCGCTGATGCCCCGATAGTTCCGCGGTTTTCAATTTTGATTGTGCCCGCTTCTTTGTTGAGGAGTTTTTGAGTTAGCGATGGATATGTGTCACCATCCGATACCTCACGATTGAATGTTGTTGATCCGCCGTAGAAAAATACTCGGTGCGTGAACGACTTGGGTTGATCTGTAGTCAGTCGATGTTGGCCATCAATTGAGATATCTGGGTTCGTTTCAGGTTTCGGAGACTCGTCGAACTGAGATGCCAAATCAGACCATTTATTCTGCTCGCTCTTCTTTGGTGATAAGACAGTCAATGTGCCTTCTATAACTACTAACCCCATCAGTAACACAAGCACATTGGCAGTAATCACGTTTCGAATTCTTACTTGCTGGCAGATTACAAATATCAGGGGGACTATTGAAATTAGTAACACCCGAAAAAGTGTCCGATGGTTAGGCGAGGCCTCTGGGATAACTCCATAATGAATCTGAAGAATTTGAATCAAAATGAGAAGTGCCAAAGGCAAAACTGTACGGATACGAGACTTTTTGTCTTGGCATCGATCAGAGATTATCAATGCTGTGAATAGCGCTAAGGGTGTGAGTAGCGCCAAAATAAGTCGTTGGCTAAAAAGCATCCATGGAACTGAACCAATAATTGCGATGGTGAATGGTGAACCAATATTCGTAAACAATGAAAATTTCTTTGAATGAGAAAACATCGACATCCCTGCGATTTTAACTTATAGAGCAGATTTATGAGACACTTATTCTTGGCTATCGGTTTGCTTATCCGTTTGAGTTAAGATCGAGTAATGGAGAGTAGTTCTTTAGTCATCAGATCTGACGGTGGTACATCGGCGGTGACTAGTAGTAGGGAATTTGGTGATTTCTCAATCTTGGTCAGTGATTTTGAGGGTGCAACAGGCTGGGGATTGAAACCCGAGGGTTTATGTAAGGGTGATGTTTGTTACCCGGTGCGCAATGTTGAAGAGTTGTCGGACGGCGTCAATATTGATCTCGCAACGTTTGCAAAGTTGACGAATCAGAGTTTGTTGTTTGATAGCGAATACCAGGTTGCTGCGCTCGGTGAGTTGGCGTCAAGTCGAGCCACCTCAATGTCAACACTAGTTGCACCAGATTTTAGATTGCCTGATATTCATGGTAAACAAGTTTCGTTCAGCGATTTCAATCGACGAAAGCGATTGTTGCTCGCATGGTCATCTTGGTGAGGCTGTCGCTACGAGCTGCCGGTCTGGCAGCAACTCTCTAACGAATTGCAAGATTCTGGTTTTCAGATAGTCGCCGTCGCGTTGGATGCCGATGAGAACGCAGTTATCGAATGGGCGACAAAAGAAGCGCTGACGTTTCCGGTGCTCATAGATAAGTTCCACATCGTTGCCGACTTGTATGGATTTGTTAATGTACCGGCCGCAATCTGGGTCGACGAAAATGACAAAATAGTTCGTCCCGCAGATGGGACACCAGGTAGTGACCTGTTTCGGTCGTTCTCTCATGTGGATTCTGAGGTGCACCATAATTTATTGCGGTCGTGGGTTCGTGGCAACGTTCGTGATCTAGATGATGCTCAGGTTCGTGATTTTCAGTTACCGCCAACTCAAGAATTACAAGATGCGCGATTACATCGGCGTATTGCTATCGCGTTGCGTGAACGGGGTGATCCAGGTGACGAGGCGGGTTCACGAAAGCATTTGGCTCTCGCCGAAGAACTAGCGCCGTTAGATTGGACAATTCGCCGTGGCAACATGCCTCTCGTAGGTATCGATCCATTTGGCGAAGAGTTTTTCAAGTTCGTTGGCGAGTGGGCAAAAGCCGGTCGACCCGGTTACGAACTTGGCACAGGTCGCGAAACTAAACCTGATCTTACTTAATTAGTCGAAATTCAATTTTCGAGTTGTGCACTCGAGTTTCATAAACGGTTGTCGCAACACGAACTGGTGAAGCAACTGGCTCTCCAGTCAAAACATTAAATCGTCCGTTATGTTTCGGGCATTCAATTGTTGTGCCGTCAACGAAACCTTCTGCCAGGTGTGCTTTTCCATGCGTACAAAGACCATCCATCACAACACATATTCCATCAGACATACGAACTACTGCGTACGTGCCGTCAAGATGGTCAAATCTTGCGACATCATTTTTCGCGATTGATGATTCGTCGCATGCTGAAATCCACTCAGTACTCATTTCGGCCCGATCTCAAATATTTACGCTTAGAGGTAATTCGCGTTTAACGAAATACGCAGCATCGTTCGCTTGGCGGCGCAAAGTCGGCACTACCTCACGCAATGCTTGATAGAGACTCGGGTAGGGCGTAGGCAGTTGATCTTTGATTGCAAGGTGAAGTTTTTTCAACGAATGAAACGGTACTGACGGATAAATGTGGTGCTCGACGTGATAGTTCATGTTCCAGTAAATCCAGCGATTCAACGGGCCCATATATATGGTTCGCGTATTGAGTCGGTGATCGGTGACATCTTCAGCAAGTCCTGCATGTTGAGTGATTCCGAGAGTTACAACCAGCCAGTGCCCATAAAAACTTGGAAGTCCGATGAACATCAACGGCTCAACACTTCGTACAAGAACGCACGAGGCGACAACCCCTGCAAGAATTAAAATATAAATACGAGATGCCCACATAGATATTCGAAATGTTTCTTCGGGCTGAAATTCTTTTTGGTTGTTTGTGAAATTTCCCAAAGAATTTCGAATCCACTGCTTGAATTCATTTGGCACCGCAGATATGCCAACAAGCTCTAAAACAAATTTATAAAACGGAACATTTCTTTTGAACGCAATTTCAGCATCTCTGCCAACGATAATCGTGTCAGAGTGATGCCTAGCGTGGCTCCAGCGCCATGTCTCTGGCTCACGAAAGATCATGAATGATGCGATGTAATAGACGACATCATTCATCCACTTAGTTCGAAAAGCCGTGCGGTGGCCGGTTTCGTGCCATCGCGAATCACTCATTGAGCCATATAAAACTCCATAAATTCCGAATGTTGGTACAGCCCACCAAGACCCCCAACTTAGATGAGCTAGCCAGCCGAATACCCCAAGCGCCGCAAACCAACTTGCGATGTGTGCAATCGCCCAACCATTGTTGCGCATCATTAACTGCTTAATTAGTTCGCGGTCAATTTTTGGCTTGTAGCAATCGGCATCAACTAGACCGTCTTCTGCTGCTGTTATTGAACTTGGTCCACCAACTGTGTAATCGCGCATCCCTGAATATTACTTGAAATGGTCCAGTAATCTCAATGTTATGAGTTGGTCTATCTTTATTATTTGTGTGGGGGCATGTTTTGGGGCGCTTTCGCGATGGGGTTTGGCTAATGCGTTAAATGCGTTAACGCCAACTTTGCCGCTCGGCACACTGGTGGTAAATATTGGCGGCGGTTTCATAATTGGTATCGCAGTTTCAACCTTCGGCCACAATCCGAATATTTCAAACGAGTGGAAGTTGCTCATAATTACTGGTTTTCTCGGGAGCCTGACGACCTTTTCAACTTTTTCAGCTGAAGTGGTGAGCCACATTCAAAGTGGAAGAATGACACTCGCTATCGCATCTATTTCGGCGCACGTCTTCGGTTCGCTTGCCGCAACATTGTTTGGGATTTTCTTGGTAAATTTTGCGAGGTCTACAGTTCAGTAAGTTCATCTCTGTCGCCGAAAAATACAGATGTTTGCTTTATCGCCAAAGTGTGGGCTGCCAGGTCCATAGACATCTACAACATGAACTTCGGGCTGACTAATTATCTCAGAGACAGTTGCACTCTGAATAATTTCGGCAAAACCGCGAGATTCGTAGTGTTCGGCATTGATACCGATGACAAACCATCCAGATATACGAACGAGACTAAATAGTCTAAAAAACGTATCCGGTCCCAAGTGACCATGAGTGAAAGTACCGGCACTCGTCATTGCACTGTAGAGATGGTTTGGTAAAGCACTGGTGAGATCAACTTCTAGTAAATTGCGATAGACGGGCGAGTTGTCGAACCGACGAGTCTGTGAAGCCTGAGCGAGCATTTCTTTAGAGATATCAAAGCCATCAATTATCGAATCAGGTCGAAGGCTCGCCAGATAACTACCAACAGCACCAGTGCCACAGCCAATATCAATTACATCCTGAAAACCCGACGCTGGCGCATTTTCTGCGAATAGTTCGGCGACTCTGCGAGGGTACACATAACTATTTGCTTCAATGAAAGTCTTGTTGTAAGTTTCGGCCCATGCAGCGTAAAGTCGACGACTATCTTCAGGAGTCCTTACCGCGTATGCATCAGATAGGTCGATGCCATTATTGTTCGGCCCCACTTCCTGATCCGACATATTTGAAGGCTACATCTCATCAAGCACCCTGATTTAGTCCAGAATGTACGCGTATAAGGGTTTAGCGACCCTGCCAGTTCGGCTTGCGTTTTTCCGCAAAAGCAAGGGTGCCTTCGTTTGCGTCAAGTGAATCAATAGCAGCGCGGTAAGAATCATTGTTTCTAAGTACCTTCATTGCATCGTTAGAAGCAACCGACTCAAGACTACGCATTAGATCTAGAACTGCAGTTACGCTCAGCGGTGCTGACTGGCAAATTCGTTGAGCGAGTTGACGCGCGGCGGGTAGCAAGTCATCAGCAGAAGTGACTTCATTTACGATTCCCCAAGATTGTGCTTCAGTTGCCAGCATTCGTCGTCCAGAAATCAACATTTCGCGCGCGATACTTGGTGGCAGAATCTTCGGCAAACGAATTGTTGCGTTATCTGCAATCAGACCAAGCGTTGCTTCGGGAAGAAAAAAAGTTGCATGATCTGCGGCAACAATAAAGTCGGCAGCCAATGCAATTTCAAAACCTCCGCCAACAGCCATTCCGTTAACTGCTGCGATAATCGGCTTGGGTCGAAACTTAAGTTCGCAGATTCCACCGAATCCACCAACGCCGTAATCAGATTCGAATGCTTCGCCTTCATTAGCTGCGACGAGATCCCATCCTGCCGAAAAAAATTTGGAGCCACTGCCAGTCAAAATTGCGACACGCAAATTCGTATCGTTCATAAATGATTCAAAGATCGTGCTTAGTTCTTGGCTGGTCGCCGCATCAATTGCATTAGCCTTCGGTCGATCAATTGTTACTTCGAGAACTTCTCCATCCCGAGTCACTTCAACTCCCATTAGATACTCGCGATCAATAAAGCGTCGACGGCGATTGCAGTCTCGGGTGTAACTAGCACAGGATTTAATTCAATCTCTACTAGGTCGTTGTTTATCGCAATATCAATAACGCACTGAACTAATGCAACTAAAGCATCAGTATTGCCCGCTGGCTTTCCACGAAAGCCCTCTAATAGTGGAGCTATTCGTAATTTAGTAAGCGCCGCCTTAATCGCTGAATCACTGACTGGAGCTAGAAGATAAGTCGTATCACGCCATAATTCTGTATAAATACCACCTGCTCCCAATGTAATCAGCCAGCCAACCGGAGCATCCCGCCTCACGCTAACGAGTATCTCGGCGACGACATTTACAACTGTTTGTTCTACGAGAAATTCAGAAATTGAAACTGGCATCGTATAAAGAGCCTCAAGAATATGCTGTTCACTTTGTAGACCTACTTTTACAGCACCAGATTCACTTTTATGGGCTAGGCCGAGACCTTTAAGCGTTACGGGGTACCCAACTTGGTTTGCAGTTTCTATAACGTCGTGACGAGCGCATTTCTTACCTGACGGTACATTCACGCCGTTTTTGAGCAAAAACAATTTTGCATCAGCCTCGTTAATTAATTGTGTTGAAGTAGCGACCTTGACTTGTGCAGGTACTTCATTAGCGTGATGAATTGCTAGCCATGCGGCAGCGTCAAGCGCAACGACCGCATCGTGCAACCCTTGTAATACAACTATCTTTTCTTCACTTGCGGCTGCGCGAACTGCGTCAGTGACACATTCGGGAACCGTTGCGATGATCACACCGCGACGATTTGTTGCCTTCGCAGCATCTCCAATTGATTGCGCAGCAGTTACCCAAGTTTTAGAATCATGATCACTCATTGGGGGCGTATCAAGAATTAGTAAAGTTGCATCTTGGGGACCAGACATAACTTCAGTGAAAGTGTTTGCTGTCGCTTTTCGGTCACCCCACATAAATGTGTGGTAATCAAATGGATTACCGACCGTTACTAATTCTGTGAGTGTTGAACCAATTCTTGCGTGCTGTTCGTTAGAGAATGGCTCAAAAATTAGGGAAGTTTTTTCACAAAGATCAGCAATCAACGATGCTTCACCGCCAGAGCATGAAAGTGATACAAGTTTGTTACCCGATAATGCGCCACCTTGATCAAGCAGTTTTAAAGTTTCAATTAATTCGACCGGTGTATTGACCATCGCTACGCCGCATCTAGTAAAAAAGGCTTCATATGCACTGCGACGCCCAGCAAGAGATGCCGTATGTGATGCGGCAATTGTTGCACCTGCCTCGCTACGACCAGTTTGTAGAGCAACTATTCGTAGATTTCGGTGATCTGCAATTTGCGCGAGCTTTGCAAAACGAATCGGATCAACGATCGCTTCGATAAATAATCCGATTGCTGTAACACGACTGTCATTGATGAAAACCTCAAGGCAATCTTCGACTCCTGCGGATGCCTGGTTGCCTACTGTCACGAGATAGGCGAGTTGTAGCCCTCGTTGTTGCAATGTCAAGTTCAAACCAACATTGCCGCTTTGGCTTACGATCGCAACACCGCTGCTCAAAGGCATACAGCCATGTTGATCGGGCCAAAGCGCAATGCCATCTAATGCATTGATGTAGCCGTAACAGTTCGGTCCAAGAATTGGCATCTTGCCAGCGGCGACAACAAGTTGATTCTGCAATGCAATACCATCGAGCCCAGACTCGGCGAAGCCTGACGCGTAACAAACAGCCCCACCTGACGCAGCCTTAGATAATTGGTTGATTACATCAATAGTCGCGTGGCGGTTTACGGCAACGAAAGCGACATCTGGTGAACTCGGAAGATCAGCGACAGATTTAAAGCATTTGAGATCCCCCAATGTTTCACGAGTTGGATGAACCGGCCAGATCTCGCCGGTATAGCCAAGTTTGCGACATTGTTCAATAACACTTTGCGCAGGGCTGGTACCGAAAAGTGCAATTGAACGCGGGTTCAGCGTTCTTGTGAGTCTTTGTTCATCCGCCATGAGGACGCAACAACGCGCGCGAAATAATATGGCGTTGAATCTCGCTTGTTCCATCCCAAATACGGTCAACACGGGTATCACGCCACATGCGCTCTAATGGCAATTCGTCCATTAAGCCCATGCCTCCAAAAATTTGAATTGCTTCGTCAGTAACAAACTGGCACATTTCGCTCGAAAAAACTTTTGCCATCGCGACTTCGGTGTCACTGAAATTGCCAGCCGCATCGTTGAAAGCAGCGCGTAAAGTCAACAACTCTGCCGCGTCGAGTTGAATTTGCATGTCCGCAAGTTTGAACGACACGCCCTGAAACTTTCCAATCTGCTGACCAAACTGTTCGCGCGTGGCGGCCCATTCGACGGCAAGTTTGAGTGCTCGGCGTGCTCTACCGACACATACCGCGGCAACCTGTAAGCGAGTTGCACCGAGCCACTCGTTTGCGGCATCAAACCCGTTGTGCACTTCGCCCAAGACGTTTCTATCGGGTACGCGACAGTTGTCGAAATTAATGATCATGTTGTGATAGCCATTATTCGACACACAGTTGTAACCCTTGATTCGCTCACAACCTTTAGCGTCAAAATCAACTAAAAAACCGGTGATCTTCTTCTTGACTCCTCTTGATGTCTGTTCTTCACCGCTTGCCGCAAACAAAATAACGTAATCGGCCATGTCAGCGTGTGAAATGAAATGCTTCGTGCCGTTAATTATCCAATCATTGCCGTCTTGGGTTGCGGTGCATTTCATTCCTCGTACATCTGAACCAGCATCGGGTTCTGACATCGCAAGACATTCAACGCGATCGCCAGTAATCGTAGGGATCAGATACTCTGCTATTTGTTGATCCTTGCAGGCGCGCAAGATATTGCTTGGTCGCGCAACCACATAATGCAATGCATACGAGGTGGCACCGAATTCACGATCTACAAGTGTTGTGTCGAATGAGTTGAGTCCACCACCACCGAGTTCGGTCGGCATATTACAAGCGTAAAGACCTGCATCAATTGAGCGTTGCTTAATTTGTTTTACGAGATCTGGCGAAACTTGTCTTTCACGCTCAACCTGCTCTTCATGGGGGATCAACTCACGCTCTGTGAAATTCCGAGTCGTATCAACAATCATCTCTTGTTCTTGTGTTAAACGAAAGTCCATGGTCTATTCTTTCAGATCTTGTGGTTGATTTTCATAATTCGGCCAACTGCGGGTGGAGTAGTGAGCTTGCGGTGACTGGACAGAATCGCTTCTAGCGCACTTGCTACTGATGGTTTGATAATTGACGATTTAGCAGCTGCTGAATCAACGTGTAGAAGCATCTGCTCGCAGGTAGACAAGCGATCCCCGCTACTTTGATTGAACATTTCGTGATTGAAGTGCAATCGTTTTGCATCGAAATCAAGTACTTGAGTTGTAACTTTTAGTGGATCTTTGATTGAGGCTTCGCGCTCATAAACAATGTGAGTTTCGACGGTGTAGAACGAACTACCCCCAGCACGGTATTGGTCGTTAACTCCTATGAACTGAAATAATACATCTGACGCCCAACCAAACACAGTTAGGTATGCAGCTTCTGTCATGTGATCGTTATAGTCAACCCACTCTTGAATTACCTCGCAACGATAAACATCCAAAGGTGCATCAATTTCCTCCCCGATTTTCCATGATTCTGTTTGCTGGCGTAGAGGCTCTGTCATTTAACGCTTTGACCAACGAATCGCCCAACGCCCTCAGGCTTCAATAATTTCGCATGAGCCTTTGCTATCGGTTCAAGTAGAACTAGTAATTCAGTGCCAACGGGGCACGCCTTTTTCAGTTTTGTGTCTACATGAAGATATATATGTTCCCCAGTTGCCACAACCGTTCCGTCAGTCTGCGACATTACTGAATGCATGTGAATTTTCTTATCGTCAAGCATAATTACCTGGGCCGTTACAACGATTTCGTCTCCGACTTTACTTTCGTTGATGTACCGAATGTGACTTTCAAGTGTGTAAAACGACCGACCTGTTGCAAGATAATCATTTGAAAATCCAATTGACCTAAAGAAAACATCCAATGCTTCGCTTGATAGTTGCATATAACGACTGTCATTTGTATGGCCGTTGTAATCGGCCCAGTCGGATGGGATGCGTCGTCGTTGTACTTCAATTGGTGTCTCTATATTTCTTGGAGCGTCAGTTGCACCACTGAATAATTTTTTTTCGTAGGCGGCCAAAGTTTCGCCTGCGCCGAAGCCGACCTGCTTAAGTCCTTGCATAACTGCAACTAGGCAATCGTCACGAAGTATTTCAAGTTCACGGATTGTCCGATTTCCGGCCTGTGCGTCGGACTGAGAAACAATTTTCTCAAGTAAAACTTCGTCAAGTTCTGGAACATTCATCAGTTTTGTCCACGGCCACTTCAGGGTTGGTCCAAATTGTGCCATGAAATGTCGCATTCCTGCTTCACCGCCAGCGATTCGATAGACCAAGAAAGTTCCCATAAATGACCAGCGCAGACCTGCACCAAAACGGATTGCATCGTCGATTTCTTCTGCTGTTGCTACACCATCATTGACAAGCCAAAGCGCCTCGCGCCACATTGCTTCCATCAGTCGATCAGCAACAAAGCCATCAATTTCTTTTTGCAACATTAATGGTCGCATTCCAATCAATTCGTATACTTCGCGTGCACGTTCGCGAGCATCGAGCGATGTTTTGTCGCCGCCGCAAATCTCAACTAGTGGCAACAAGTAAACGGGATTAAATGGATGACCAACGACAAGGCGCTCTGGAAACGTCATATCGCGTTGTAACTGACTTGGCAAAATTCCAGAAGTCGATGATCCAAACACGACATGGGAAGGCGCTACGCGACTAGCTCTTGCGAGTAATTCTTGTTTTAGTTCGACGCGTTCTGGTGCGCTCTCTTGGACGAAGTCAACGCCTATGACTGCATCTTCGGGAGTGTTGACAAATTTAATTGTGCCCTCGTTTGGCAATGGTGCGAGCGTTAGTTTGGCGTACGCACGGCGAGCGTTGTCCATGACTTCACCAATTTTTCGCTTTGCTTGCGGGTCAACGTCATAGATTTTTACGTCGTAACCGTTGAGTACAAACCGCGCCGCCCATCCGCCACCGATTACGCCTCCACCAAGTAGACCTACGGTTTTGAGTGGTGAGTTAGAAGTCACGAATGTTTCGTGAGCTGAAGTTTTTTGCGAACCGCATCTGGTCCAATCACATTGACATTCATATTCTCGAGAATGTTCACCGCACGCGAAACTAGATCAGCATTTGAAGCCATCTCGCCACGCGACAGATAAATGTTGTCTTCAAGTCCAACTCGCACGTTGCCACCCGCAAGCGCAGCCATCGCGACAAATGGTAATTGCATACGACTAATTGAAAATGCAGAAAACACGGCACCAGGCGGAAGCTGATGTACTAGCGCCATGAATGTTGTCGGATCATCTGGGGCACCGTAAGCGATACCCATGCAAAGTTGAATCATTACAGGGTCGTCAAGTAGACCTTCAGCGATTAAGTCTTTCACCATGACTAGGTGTCCTGTATCGAAAACTTCAAGCTCAGCTCGGACGCCAAGTTTTTGCACTTGCTTGGCCATTGAACGCAAAACACTTGGCGTGTTGACCATGATGTAGTCGCCGCCAGATGAAAAGTTCATCGTGCCACAATCAAGCGTGCAAATTTCGGGCTTCAAGCGCGCAACGTGGGCGAGGCGTTCGGTAGCGCCGACCATGTCGGTATTCGCAACATCTATCGGCAAAACCTTTTCATCCCCACCAAGTACTAAATCTCCGCCCATGCCTGCAGTCAGATTTAATACAACATCAGTATTCGATGATCTGATGCGGTCAACCACCTCGGCATAGAGGTCGACGTCGCGCGAACCTTTGCCGGTGTTTGGATCGCGCACATGAATATGCACAACGGCAGCGCCTGCTTTTGCGGCATCTAACGCCGACTCTGCGATCTGTTTAGGAGTAACCGGAACCTTGTCGCTCTTGCTAGTGGTCTCGCCAGCCCCGGTCACCGCACATGTAATGAAGACATCCCAATTCACAGCAATTAGTTTATAGGTCGTGATACAGCGAGGTGAAATCCTATTTACGCCCGACCTAGCCCGAGTGGGTCGAACTCAACTTAAAGAGTTCGCAGGCACGCGTGGTTTTGAAGACCTACATAGTTGGTCAATCACTCATCCTGAAGATTTTTGGGCGAGTGTTTGGGATTTCTGTGGAGTCGTTGGTGAGCGGGGTGAACGAGTTATTCAACGCTCTCAGTTTCCGTCAGATCCGTCGCGCGAATTTATATCCACCAGATTCTTTCCTGATGCAAATCTCAGCGTTGTTGAGAATTTTCTTCGCCATACGGGTCAAGGTGAAGCGATAGTTGCGATTGATGAAACCGGGAGCCGAGTTATTCGTACATGGGATGAATTGCGACTACGAGTTGCGCGACTCGCTGGCGCGCTAGAAGAGCTGGGTGTAGTTGAAGGCGATCGGGTTGTTGCATGGCTACCCAATGGAATTGAAGCTATTGAAATAATGCTTGCGGCTTCATCAATCGGTGCAGTCTTTTCTTCGTGCTCACCAGATTTCGGTGCTCAAGGAGTACTTGATCGTTTCAGCCAAATAACACCAAAGGTCTTAATAGCAACTGATTCATATATCTATGGTGGTAGGAAGTTTGATTGTCTTGAGCGACTGGCAGTAATACAAACTGGATTGCCGTCGCTTATTAAGACTTTGCTGGTCGGCTCAAAATTAGTAGACACAGATTTGATACTGACGAACTATGAAAGCTTTATTTCGTCTTATACGGGTGAACCGATCGTTCCAAGAAGATTCGGTTTCGATCATCCGTGGTATGTGCTCTATTCTTCGGGCACGACTGGGGTGCCGAAATGCATTGTGCACAGAACAGGCGGGGTGCTACTTCAACATTTAAAAGAACATCAATTGCATTGCGATATCCGTGCAGGTGATCGCGTGATGTACTTTACGACCACTGGCTGGATGATGTGGAACTGGCTCGTGTCCGTGCTGGCAAGTGGTGCAACAGCAGTGCTCTACGACGGTTCGCCAAGTTTTCCATCAATGACGAGACTGTTTGAAATTTGTGAAGCCGAAAGAATTACTTTGCTGGGAACGTCAGCCAAGTTCATTGACTCGGCTCGCAAATCTCAGATCGCTCCAGTCACGACACATAATTTGACACATCTTCGTACGATTTGTTCTACAGGTTCTCCACTCGCACCTGAAGGTTTCAAGTGGGTTTATGAGAAAGTATCTTTCACCGTTCATCTAGCATCAATTTCGGGCGGAACGGATATTTGTGCGTGCTTTGTAGGTGGAGACCCGACCAGTTCAGTTTATGCCGGCGAAATTCAGAGGGCATGTTTAGGTATGGCTACTGATGTATTGGATGACTCCGGGATCTCTTTGGAAAAGAATTTCGATATCGCGGGTGAGCTTGTTTGTCGGCAACCCTTTCCTTCGGTTCCGTTAGGTTTTTGGGGTGACGGCGTAGAAGGGTTTCCAAATCCGACAAATCCTGGAGTGAAATTTCGTGCGGCTTATTTCGAACGGTTTCCTGGTATCTGGAGTCACGGAGATTTCGCGTCGTGGACGAATCACGGAGGCATGACGATTCATGGACGCAGTGATACGACACTAAATCCTGGTGGAGTACGAATTGGTACAGCCGAGATTTACCGCGTCGTCGAACAACACCCCGATGTTCTTGAAAGTCTCGTCTTTGGTCAAGACTTTGATAATGATGTGCGAATCATTCTTGCTATTCGACTCGTAGTCGGGGCCAAGATTTCAGATGATTTGATTGCTGATCTTAAACTTCGTATTCGAAAAGCGTGCACCCCACGACATGTTCCGGCACTTGTGATTGCCGTTGCCGACCTGCCACGTACGCGCAGTAACAAACTCGTTGAACTCGCGGTATTTGATGCTGTTAATGGCAGGCCAGTCCGCAATGTTGAAGCGATTGCCAACCCAGAAGCCATCGACGCAATAGTGCTTGCTTTGAAATGATATTCGCGATCAAACAGATCTAGGCACGGCAACATCTTGATTCGAAACGTCAAACAAGTTAGAAATTGCACATGCTGAATGCGCGTTGCGTTTCGTTCGCAATCGGTAACAAGTTTTAGATTTATTAATTCGCGGTGAGTGACCGTAAAGGAAGATAATCCTCAAGTTCGAGGGCATCAAATCCGCTAATGAATAGTGCCGATGTTGCGTCGGCAATACTCGGGTCTTGTGTAGATTCGGTGAGCGCTTGCCGTAGCTCAACGCGCTGCGATTCGCTAATCGAACGATGAGCGATGATCGGTAAGCATGGCACGATTGGGCCGTTGCCGATAACGAACAAAGAATTTACTGCCGAGGAGTCAATGCGTCTTAAATGGGCGAGTGACACGCTGTCGATTGAGGCTATATCGGCTTCTCCGCGACACAGCATGCGTACGCTCTCAAGATGTGATCCTGAGATTTTCGTTTCACCGTGCCAAGTTTCTTGCGGGCCATGAATCGCAGCAATGAGACTGATCCACCCAGAAAGACTTTCAAAGTCATTCACAGCCGCGATAGAGCCTTGAAAATCAAATGGGGTACCATCAACTCGGCCAACAACAACACTGCGATAAAAATGACTCATCGATTCGTTTGTAGTCTGACGAAATGCTCCGATGATGGAGACCTTGTCTGAGAGTCGTGTCACGAGTGGCCAACCACAAGTCTGACTTACAAAGTGAATCTCGCTGAGCCAAAGGCTTGATGGGTCAGATGTTCGCGTTAATTTTCGTGGCAACCACGAGCAACGACTCGCAGTCGCCGCCCATAACTTGTCGTAGGCCCACGCCACATCATCAAAGGGATAAAAACCTAATTCGGCGATCGGTTGAGAATGGCTACTCACAAATTCAAGACTATTACTAAGTTTGACGTTGCCTTTACATTTCAATTCGCGGAGTTAGTTCTAGAATTGAGAAGTGCGCATAGCGAGCAGACAATTGGCTACAAAATCGACGCTAAGTCTTATGTTTTTTGCAGTTGTTTTCGCGATTAGTGGTTTGCGATCAGTTGATATCGCAGTCATATTGTTTTTGTCTTCAGTTCAAATTGCTGTTGGGTCGTCTGTGTGGTTGGTTTATCGATCTAGATATAAAGTTTGTTTCGCTGAGATGGTCGGGATGGGTGCGGCGATTGGCTTTGCGTTAGCTCTAATTTCGAGTCAGTTGTTCAGAACACTTTTGCCCAAAAGTATTGCTTGGGCAATATTGCCATTGATCGCCTTCGCCATTTCGCTTAGGGCGTTGAGTAGCACAACTTTAAGTTTCAATAAAACTAAAAGCAACTTCGATGAGATTTTTATACTCTTCTCCGGGACACTAATCGCCCTCAGCACCTCGTGGTATTGGTTAATACCAACTGCTTTGGCATCAGGCCTGCTCACGGCGTGGGCTGTCATGCGTCGTAGCTGGTCAGTTCGATCCAGGGAAGAACGTTATTTGGTTCATGTTGTTGGCGTAGTTGGTTTAATTCTTTCAATTTATGCACTATCGGTTTTGAATTCATTAGAAAAAATTCGGAATCCTGTTTGGTGGAGTTGGCGATTCGCAAAAATACAAGATCCGGATGTTGTATTTGGCGAATCAATGATGCATTCGGTCGGATTGTTTGGTAACAGCGACAATATATTTTTTGCTGGAGCCAAGCTTCATTATCATTGGGTGTCTTTCGCGTGGAACGATACTTTAAATGCTTTATTTCAGACCGATGCGTTTGCTATCTCTAGCCTCGCCGCTCCAGTAATCGTCATCTTTATAATCATGTGTCTGATTGTCACATTCGCTGGTCGGTTCTCGAATAGTCGAGTGACGACGCCACTTCTAGTGCTCGCCGTGTCTTCTATGTGCGCAGGTCCGATCCCGTTTGTGCGAATGCTACATCCGTATTCATACTCGTTTAATTTCTCGCTGATCTATACGTTTGCCTTAGTTATTCTGCTATTAAGTGTTGAAAAATCAAGGTTTTGGTCGAACGCGTCCTTGATTTTTGTTTTTACCGCATTGTTGTTTGGAAGCAAAGTATCTTCTGTCGTGGCTTTGGTCTTTGGCCTGTTGATTGCAAATCTTTTTTCATTTGTGAGAAGAGACCCCGACTCGAAACATACTTTTGCACTTTCTTCTGTATCAGCACTCGCAGTTATATTGGTTTGGTTTTTTAATTATTACTCAGCAAGCTCTAAGTCTGCAGATTCATTTAAATTCGGGCCAGGCGTAATTTTTGAGCAAAAAGCCTTCATGGTTTCTGGATTGCCCGCAATTGTTTTTTTGTTTGGCTTCGTGAGTATTATGATTTTTGTTGTCTATTCATTTGCGGGTGTATTTTGGATTAGTTCAATTACAAATTTGTCCACGCGGTTTGCTTTGATATTTTCGCCTATGGGTGGTTTATCAAGTCTGATTTTTGGCGTTCTCTTTTTTGATGAAGCAGAAAATTTTGCGTACTTGATTCAAACGGCGATAGCGCTAATTCTTCCATTTTCAATTATTGGAATTTGCAATTTTAAATTCACGCTTGGATTAAGAAAACCGACTAAAATAGTAATAGCCGCAGTGATCGGTGTGGTATCTGCAAAAATTTGTTGGTCTATCTTCGGGCAAGTAACTGGTAACTCAGCGACTGTGGTTTACAAATCGTCACTCGCAATAAGCGTTCCGTTATTCGTTGGTTTGGTTTTATTTGCGGTCGCGAGATTTATTTTTAAATATGAATCGCGCTCGGCGTTGGCGTTACTAGCTACTCTGACGATCTCGGCGGGTACTTTGGGCAGCTACGTTGCCTTTGCGTCAGGGTTTTATCAAGACGGGGGCGATTACCATCAACTTCGCGTGGACGACGCTGACACGATTGTAGGTTCAGTTGACTATCGTGAGTTGCTGTTTTGGCTGCGAAACAATTCGGAGAAACATGATTTGGTGGCTACTAATCGTTATTGTTCAGATTCTTACGAATTAGCCCCCAATTGTCTGGCGCTTTGGTCTCTTACTTCAGCTATTTCAGGGAGGCAAGTACTTGTTGAAGGCTTATATCCGTCCTACAGCGCAGAACTAGATCTTGAGCGTAGAAAACGCAGACTATTGGTGGAAAGTTTCATAAATGAACCTTCAGAAGTGAGCCGGGCCGAGCTTCAAAACTATGGGGTGCGGTGGGTGGTTGCTGATTTCGCGGTCACTGAAACTCGCAGTTGGGGAGATTTCGCCGACGTACGGGTTACAAATGATGCTGGATCGATTCTTGAGCTGAAGAAAGCTGTGAACTAAAAGGTGTTTAAACCAATTAGGAATTTGCTTCAGATCTCGGTTTTTCAAATATTCATCGTTCTAAATTTATTTTTCGCTTTGCTGTTTAGATTCGCTGATGTTCCGACGAGAGATTCTCTTGCGATTTTGCTAGTCGCAAATATTCAGATTTATGTGGGTGGCATAATTTGGGCGAGGTTAAGCTCTCGCGAGTCATTAGACCTTGTTGAGTTTGTCGGCATGGGTGGTGCTTTAGGTTTTGGATTGTCACTCATCTCATCGCAACTGTTTCGCACTCTCACTCCATTTTCAATCTCCTGGTTGATACTTCCTATATTTTTGCTGATTCTTAAGCATTTCAAGGGTGGTATTTCTTCAGGCATATGGCGTATTCAATTACAGAACCCAACTGACATGTTGTTGATATGTTCAGGAACGCTCCTCGCTTTGAGTATCTCCTGGTATTGGCTTGTCAGCACTGCCGTTGCTGTGTTTTTTTGGGTGGTTCTGCGGTTTTTGCGAGAGTCAAATCGCGCTGTTGGTGTCTCACATTCTAAATTTCAGGCTGTTTTATTAGTAGCCGCAGTAGTGATGTCTGTTCGATCGCTCCAACATCTTTCATCTCTGACAGAAATTCGTAATCCGTTGTGGTGGAATTTGCGTCATGGGGTTATGCAAGACCCTGATTTAATTTTCTTTGAATCAATGATGCAATCCGCTAGAAATTTGGGTGGCGGCGAAAATATTTTTTTTATAGATCTAAAATTTTATTATCATTGGTTCGCATTCGCGTGGGAAGCCACATTAGGTTCGTTTTCTGAGTTGACTCCGTTTGTAGTGACGGCGATCGCTGGGCCTGCGATCGCCGTGTTCATTGTTTTAAGTTTGGTTTTCACCATTGCTAGGCGAATCTCACGGAGCACATTTTCCGCGCCATGTGCGATGTTTTCGGTTGCGATGTTATGTGCTGGACCGATTCCGTTGATCGGGATTCTGATGCCTTATTCTTTTTCGTTTAATTTCGGGTTAATTTTCTTATACGGATTAGTCACTGTCATTCTGACCAACCATGAGATGAAACGGAGCACCCTTGGAATGGTTGTCTTCGTTTTATCGCTGTGCCTGCTAGGCAGCAAAGTTTCATTTGGCCCAATGTTGGTTATTGGTTTTGGCTTTTGTTTGGTTTGGGCCCTGACCATTAAAAGATATCGCGGACCGTCGATAGCAATGTCGGTTTCAGGAGCCGTGGCGGTTCTCTTTAGCTTTATGGCTATTTATAAAATTGGCGCAGAGTCAGGTTCTAATTTCAGTGTTTCATTTTTTGAGATTTTGCGGCATAAAGCAAACCTTGGATCTGGGTTGCCAGGGGCAGTTGTATTTGTTAGTTTAATTTCTGTTGTAGTTCATTTGTTGGCGCCCGCCAGCGGTTTATTTTTTCTAAAGAATGTTTTTGATTCCGGCAAGCAGCTTGGTGTAATTTTTTCAGTAGCAGGTGGACTAATAGGAATTGTTCTGGGTTTCGTCCTCTCTGGCCAGTCCGAGAGTGAAGTTTATTTCATTCTTGGTGGGATGGCATTATTGGTTCCAGTATCAGTAGCAACTATTTTTGCTGATCAGTCTCGGCTGGATTATCGTTCTAGATTTTGCTCATTTCTAGGGATTGCGGCATGCCTTGTTGCTGCTCGGCAGTATCCGAAAATTTATGAATATTTTACAGTCGATAGTGGCAGTAATTATTACAAACTCGCCTTCGCCACCGTTTTTCCAATGTTAGTTGCGCTTGTCTCTTTAGTTTTGATAAGAATATTTGATAGGCAGGTCATCGCCATTAATACCTTAAGAATGCTGACGATCTTACTTCTCGTTTCAACTGTTGGTTCTTATTTTGGTCACGTCAGTAAATTCGTTGAAAAGGGCGTGTGGGCTTCGCGCAATGTTAGTTTTGAACCGTCGGAGGTTATTTCTGGATCAGATTCATATCGCGAGTTGTTGATTTGGCTAAGAAGAAACTCCAAAGAAAATGACGTAGTAGCTACAAACCGGTCTTGTTCAACTTCAACAGATTTGCCACCCAATTGTTTAGCGCTGTGGAGTTTGACGTCAGCGATTAGTGGACGTCAGATGCTCATTGAAGGAAATTGGACTACAAACATAGTTGCGGAGATGAAAGACGAATCTAAAAAACGACGTAATTTAATTAGGTATTTTGTTAACGCTCCGACAGATGAGGGGCGATTGTCGCTTCTTGATTATGGGGTGCGGTGGGTGGTTGCTGATTTCGCGGTCACTGAAACTCGCAGTTGGGGAGATTTCGCCGAAGTACGGTTCACAAATGATGCTGGATCGATTCTTGAGCTTGTATCTT
>CALACK010000080.1 GCA_937890395.1 uncultured Acidimicrobiaceae bacterium
TAATTTCAGCCGGTAATTTCACAGCAGTAGTTTGGAAAACTTTTCTTTGAAATACTCAAAAAAAGGGTTGACATCCGTTACTAAATAGGCGTACTCTCCACTTAGTGCTAAACACACGGGTTTCTCCTAGTTGTGTCCCGAAGATTGATCGGGCTATAAACCTGAATGTCTCAGAACAAGAGAATCTAAAAAAACTAACCGCGCAAAATTTAGTCGCGATACAACCAGCATCATTACGCGAAGTTATTAACTGGAGTCAGTTGGCAAAAAATGATTAATTGGGGCCAGCAAGCAAACTGCAAGGGAAAAATGAAACTATTCTTTGCCCCAAATGCGGAGCGCCCACAAGGGCGTCTGCGACGCGAAGCAAAAGCACAAAAATTATGTCTGTCATGTTCGGTGCAGGCAGCTTGTTTAGAGTTCGCCCGTGAGCACCACGAATACGGCTACTGGGGCGGAGAAAGCGAAGAGCAGCGTCATCTTGCCGGGTTCACAATTGCCGCACCAATCGGTATCCGCGCTAGACGACTTCAAGAACCACTATTAAATATTTAACCGCCTTGAGCAACACCAAGTTTGACGTGGCTGGCGTGTCATGATTGTTCTATGCGTTTACGACCAAAATCTCGGGCAATATCAGAACCGAAATCAACAGAAACTCCAGAACCGAAATCAAACCTGCCGAAAGATCCAGATTCATTTGTAACTACATTCATTGAATCAATTCAAGGACATCGTCTCACTGCAGCCCTTGAGATGGTTTCAGAAGACTGCGAATACGACAATGTGCCGATCACAAAAGTTTTTGGTAGATCCGCGATTGAACAAACCCTTGGCGGTTTTCTCGCTGAATGCAGTGCCTACGAATGGCTTATCCACCATCAAGTCTCGAGTGGCGATTTAGAGCACGGCGTTGTAATGAACGAGCGTACTGACAGATTTGAAATAGACGGCCGATGGGTTGATCTTGACGTTGCGGGTTTATTTGTTATCAGTAATGGAAAAATCGCGTTATGGCGAGACTATTTTGATCGCGAAATTTTTACTAAAGCACTTGCTGCGAAATAACTCGCGTCACTACAACACGCATTCGTTACATTGCCATCAATGATTAATGCTTTAGCCAATAAATCGCTTGAAGAAATTCGGTTCGCCGTTGTTGATACCGAGACGACTGGTTTATCTGGAAAAGACGATTACGTTTTACAACTCGGCGTTGTGATCTCTAGGTCTGACGGCACAATTGAAGAACAATACGAAACTTTTGTCAGACGCAACTTCTGGAAGCCAGGTCGTCTCGGCGCTTTTAAAATTCACGGCATCACCAGACGCAATCTCAGACGTGGTATTACTCCAAGTGAGATGCTCGAGCGACTCAACAGTTATCTCACAAATACTATTTTTGTTGCGCACAATGCAAAATTTGATATTGCGTTTCTCACTGGCGAAGCAAACCGCGCCAAGACAACAATCAAATTAAATGGTCCACTTGATACCTTAAAACTTTCTCGAGCCCTAGACCCAAAGCGCTCGCAATCTCATCGTCTTCGCGATGTAACTGCTCGCTACAACGTCGCGGTAAGTCGCCCGCATGACGCTCTTGCTGATGCCTTGGGGACCGCTCTGGTTTTGCCTCACTTACTTCGAAGTCACAACATCACTACTGCCGAACAGCTGGTAACTCACTTCGGGGCTTAACTTAACTAGTTCTGCCACTTTTTTTATAGCGATCCAAAACAGTTTGGGCAGTTTTCTTGCCAAGATTTAAATATTCGACAGGTTTAAGAACTTTTACACCACAACCTGCACGCAATAACAGTCGGCCAAGCCATTGTTGAGATGTGATTGACATCGTGATATCCACAACATCAAGATTTTTGATGCGCTTATTAACTCGCAAGACATAAGGGTATGACTCAACAATCCATCGCGCCGACGGCTCAACTCGCAGCGTTACTTGCGACATCTGCTCTGAAAACCACTGCTGATCTTGGTCATCTTGATCATCAAGTTGATCAAAAATGCCAACTGGCTCGAGTTGCTCGATTCGGTCAATCCTGAAAATGCGATCTTCACCAGATTGATGGTCATCTGCTGCGACATACCAACGACCCGCATCTTCGAAAACTTTTCGTGCAGTAATTATTCGCTTCGAACGCTTTTGAGAGGCTGGAGAAAAATATTCGATGTCGCATCGCTCACCCGTCGCCACTACTTCACGGAGTTCTTTAACAAACTTTGCTCTCGGCAATTCAACCTTGATTGTCTCTGCGCCCGTTGGCATTAGCGGCGCAATTTTTGTTAGCGCTGTTGAGAGTGGACCCTTTTTATCGGCGCCAGGCAACTGCAATGCCGTTTGGGCCATCACTGAAATTGCAAACAGTTCAGCAGTGCTTAGTTTTAGCGGGCGAGAGAACAAAAGTGGAACTTCGGCGACAACCATGCCGTTGTCCATATATACGTCAATCAACGCGTCTGGGGTATACGGCGGCACTCCGCAGACCGAGGCCATCAATAAGTCTTCAATCAATTCTGATTCTGTGAGATTGAACTGTTTAGCCATCGTCGAAATTTTCACACGTTTGCGCTGCATAATCCACGGCAACATCACAAGGAGCCCCGTCACGCGCTGGGCTGCACT
>CALACK010000081.1 GCA_937890395.1 uncultured Acidimicrobiaceae bacterium
CGTCTTGGTGCACGGCAATAAGTGCCGGCACTCCGCCGCCTTCGGTGAAAGTACGTCGCACCAGGTGGCCCGGACCTTTTGGTGCAATCATGATCACGTCGACACCTTTTGGTGGAGCGATTCGCTCAAAGCGAATATTGAAACCGTGTGCAAACGCAATCGCCTTGCCGTCTGCAAGATTGGCTTTGATGTGCTCGTCATAAATCTTTTTTTGCTCCGTGTCTGGTGCAAGAATCATGATCACATCAGCCCACTTTGTTGCGTCTGCAATTGACATCACTTTTAGACCAGCAGCAGTTGCTTTGGCGGCCGACGAAGAACCATCTCGCAAACCAACGACTACATCGACACCAGACTCTTTAAGGTTCAGCGCGTGGGCGTGCCCTTGCGAACCGTAACCAACAATCGCAACTTTTTTTGAGCGAATAATCGATGGGTCAGCATCTTTCTCGTAGTAAACATTTGCAGCCATTAGTTTGCCTTTCCCTTGGTTTCTTTCACTGCACGAACTCGTGCAATGCGATCTAGTTTTGGCAGCGCAACCCGGCCGGTGCGCTGTGATTCAATGATTCCATATTGTCGCAGCAATTCTGAAAAATCGTTCAATTTTTCTGGGCTTCCATCCAGGCTTACGCTCAAAGCCTCAGGGCCAACCCCAAGAATCTTGCCTTCAAAAATATTGGTCAGTTCAACTATTTGACCGCGTTGTTCTGGGGTCGAGCGCACCGTGGCGACCATTAACTCGCGCTCTACTGAGTTACGCGGATCAAGTTCAGAAATTCGCACTACATCAACAAGTTTGAACAACTGTTTGACCATCTGTTCGAGAGTTGCGCTCTCAAGGTCTACGACGATCGTGATGCGACTGTAATCTTCTTGCTCAGTTGGGGCAACTGCCAGCGAGAAAATGTTGTATCCACGACGTGCAAACAAAGATGCGACACGAGCCAAAACACCTGGTCGGTTTTGTACCAACACCGAGAGCACATGATGATTTAACGTCGTGCCGTATGGATTATTTCCGGTCATCGCAAAAACTCCCGTCGCTTTTCTTGAGATGGTTGCAACATAATCTCGTCGTTGCCTTTGCCAGCAGCAACCATTGGAAAGACTTGCTCAGTTGGCTCGACTCGAAACTCAACTACGACTGGACGGTCGTTGATGCTGTTGGCCTTGTCGATTGCCGATTCAACTTCTTCAGGTGAGTCAACACGAATACCAACGCAACCCATTGCTTCGGCCCATTTAACGTAGTCAGGCACTGTCTCTGAGAAGTGAACTTGACTGTAACGATTGTCGTAGAACATCTCTTGCCATTGACGAACCATGCCAAGATTTGAGTTATTCAAGATTCCAACTTTGATTGGAATCTGCTCAACTGAAGCAGTGATCAATTCTTGAGCAGTCATTTGGAAGCAACCGTCGCCATCAATTGCCCAAACTGTTTTGTCTGGACGACCAACTTTTGCGCCGATCGCTGCAGGCACCGAGAAGCCCATCGTGCCAAGACCACCTGAGTTAACCCACGTGTACGGTTCGTTGAAATGCCAGTACTGACTCGACCACATCTGATGTTGCCCAACACCAGAAACCAAAATTGTGCCATCTGGGGATGCGTCACGAAGTTTCTCTAAACAATATTGAGGTTTGAGTGCAGCACCTGGCGCACTTGGCTCATAAGCGAGCGGGAAATTTTCTTTCCAACCGTTAACGCGACTGCGCCAAGGCGAAATATCTGCTTGCACCATCGTGCCTGCAAGTAAATCGCGTAGGGCAATAATCATTTCTTCGATTACGAGTCGACAGTCACCAACGATTGGCACGTCTGGCTTGCGCACTTTGCCTTGCTCGGCTGGGTCAATATCAACGTGAATAATTTTTGCACCAGGTGCAAATGCTGAAACTTTGCCAGTTACTCGGTCATCAAATCGTGAACCAAGCGCGATCAACAAGTCTGCTTTTTGTAATGCAGTCACTGCAGTTGCGTTGCCGTGCATTCCTGGCATACCTAAACACAACGGATGATTATCAGGAAACGCACCGCGTGCCATCAAAGTTGTGACGACCGGAATCTGTGTGAGTTCAGCAAGTTCTCGCAACGCATCAGCAGCCCGTGCTTTGAGCACTCCTCCACCTACATAAAGAATTGGTTGCTTTGATTCGAGGATTAACTTCGCAGCTTCTTTGATCATCCGCGGATGACCTTTAGTAGTTGGCTTGTATCCAGGCAAACTATCTATAACTTCGTCATCTGTTGGCCAATGCCAATCCATCATGTTTTGTAGAACATCTTTTGGCACATCAATCAACACTGGGCCCGGTCGACCTGTTGTAGCAATATGAAACGCTTGTCGAATCGCCATCGGCAAATCTTCAGCACTCATTACAAGTTCATTGTGCTTCGTGACGCTCCGCGTGATACCAACAGTGTCACATTCTTGAAACGCGTCGGTACCGATTGCGCTAGTTGGAACTTGACCAGTTATTGCAACCATTGGAATTGAATCCATATATGCATCGCAAAGCGGTGTCACTAAGTTTGTTGCAGCTGGACCACTCGTAACCATCGCGACGCCTGGGCGACCAGTCACGTGGGCATAACCTTCGGCCATGTGGCCGGCACCTTGTTCGTGGCGAACAAGAATGTGGCGAATGCTTGACTTGATCAATGGGTCATATGCAGGCAAGATGCAGCCACCAGGGAGTCCAAACATCACATCAACATTTTCTAGCTCGAGACCTTTGATCAAGGCTTGGGCGCCTGTGAGTTGTTGATTCGATTTCATTTCCACTCTCCTACTTTTGCTACTTAATGATTTTGGCTTTTCTAATTGATTTTGGGTAATAAAAAAACCTCCCTGACGGGAGGTTGTCGGCGCACGCTCTTTGAGCGCGCGCCTAGAGAATAACTACGACAGTTGCGCTATAAAGACCTTTTGTTGTAAACACGTCTCTCAGTGTGGCAGCCAATCACGGCTATTCACAACCTGTGATTTGATGTATCTACATCATTACGGCGCGGGGCTAACGCTCGCTACGAATCGCTGG
>CALACK010000082.1 GCA_937890395.1 uncultured Acidimicrobiaceae bacterium
CTAGATTTTTATCTTGAATCCTTTAGGACATTTTGGATTTTTCGCAGTAATTTTTTTTGAAACTTTGCCTTTTGTGCAGTTAATTGTTTTTTTACCCGTGGTGCCTGTAGTTGTTGTCGTGACTGGTGGAACAATCTGGAGATTTGGAGGTATCAAAAACTCAGTAGTCCCTGAGCCATCGCTCCAAATGCGAAGGGTTTTGAGGTCAACTCCAGTTTTGTTGCCTCCGTAATAGTTGAGACCAGATTTATCAAAGGTCATCTTTTCCAAGTAGCTAAACGCGATTCCGGCTGCTGCACATTCTGGTTCGCCGTGCATTAAATCACTTGTTGTCGTTGAGTCACACGCATGGTTCACACCGTATGAGTGTAAAATTTCATGCAAAATAGTTCCCGCAGATGAACTCAGACCTAAAAATGCGGCAATGCCTTGTTCATCGTCATCTATACAGTCGGGCCAATTTGGCATGGCTAGAGAATAACCACCACTGAGCAAAGCCCATCCACAGATGTCTCCCTGAGTGGATAATTTTTGGTCAATGATAAATGCTAAATTTTTACCAAGATAATTTGTTGGATTTAATTTTTGATACATCCGAACTAGGTCTTCATCATTTTTCATATCAATATTGCCTTCGTACTTCAGATAGGCAATATCTAGCTGCCCTTGGTAGGTGTCGAATATCAGTTCTTTTCCGGTCTTCGACTTCAGCCATGACTGAATCTCCGAAACCCACTGTTTCACTCGGCCATTCGTGTGGTAGTTGCTTCCAGCACTGCTTTGTGTCTCAACATAGACAACTTGAATTTGGTGGCCTTTTTTATCGTCAGGTAAAGAGGTGCCAGGATCCTGAGCCGCATTCGCACGAAAACTGGCAAACAGAAAAACGGCAACAGTCAAAAAAATAATACGCCTAAAACCCCGCACTGAGCACCCCGAACTTAATTTAAAACAAAGTCTAACGACTTTGAACCATTAATTGTATTAGAAAATTTTGAAGCGAGTTTTGTAGTTAGACGGTTGCTGATTCGCTACGCAATGCAGGGTGAATCATATTTTGGCGAGGCAAACGAATCGGCAAGTATTCGCGAATTTTTGCATCAACTTCTTCAGGAATGTGACTCGGGAAATTACTGTCGAGCACACTCTTGACTTTGGCAATCGCCACGTCAATAATTTGTGGTCGACCAACTTCGTTCCATTCTTTCGGGCTAAGACGGTCACCAACAGCAGGGTAGATGTATTCGGTCTGCATGATCTCAAGAGTTTGTTTTGCGCCCAAGTAGTGGCCAGGCCCGCCAATAACTGCAGCGCGAATTGTCTCAATTGAAAGCGACTCGTCAGTAACGTCGATGCCTTTGATAGTTCGTTGTACTGCACCAACGATGTCGTTGTCGAGCACCACGCCTTCAAGTGAGAAGCCGAGCAAACTGCCGTGCATGCCGGCTGATTCGTAGATCAAGTTCATGCCTGCATTGCCAACGAGCGCGTGGTTGTAACCCTTTTCTGCGCCAGCCTGTGCATCGGGAATCTTCGAGTCGCTGATACCAGAAGATGTACCACCAGTGAGGTCGTAGAAGTGAGCCATTTGCGCGCTCGCAGCAGAGAGAATCGCCTGCTCTGGGCTACCACCCGACATTGCTCCTGAACGCAAGTCAGAAACGAAAGACCAAGTGCCAAAAATTGCTGGGTGACCAGGCACAAGCGCATTGACATAAGCCAAACCAGCGAGCACTTCTGCAGTTTCTTGAACCAGTGCACCCGCGAGTGCCGCTGGTGCAGTTGCACCGGCTTGACCGGCAGATAGCAACAACACAGGCATGCCACCGTAAACAGCCGTTTCTAAACAACGACACGCATCTGTGGCGAACTTAAGTGGTGGCACTACAAAGCAATTTGACTGACTAACAAATGGACGAGCGCGCCACTTGTCTTCGCCACCCGCGATGTCGTGCAACATTCGCAACGACGCGTCTAGGTGATCTGGGTGTACCCAAGATGTACCAACATGTTTTGTTGTGCCGCTAACACTCAGATAACAAGTGTTGATGTCCATTTCTGCTGGGTCTGGCAAATCGCGTGGCACAACCGTGCGCTGATAGAAGTGGATGTGCTCCATTTGGTCGACCAGTCGCGCAATGTCATAAGCATCTTGAGAAAGTGATTCGCGATATTCGCCAGTCTTTGGATCAATAATGTAAACAGCTGCACCTGCAGTGCCGAAATAAACTTTTTTACCCGAAGGTTGCATATCATATTTCGGGTCTTGTCCGTAAAGAGTAAAGTTGCGCGCTGCAATTGAGAGAGTGTGTTCGATCAAACTGCGTGGAAACAACAAGCGACCTTCTGGTGAGAGTGTGCAACCAAGTGGCAACAGCGCGTCAAGGCATGTTGGGATCGCATCAGCAAGGCCGATGTTCTCTAAAACATCAATCGCAGCATTATGAATTTTTAAAACCTCAGCATCTGTTAGCGGCTTGTAGCGACCGCTCTCCATTCCTGGGTTTACCGGGCGAATGTCGAGTGCGAGTGGTGCAGCGCGAAGTGCGCGACGAGCGCCTGGGCCACCACGGCGGTTTGGTTGTTGTGAACTGGTCATTTGATAATCCTATTCAGTGTTATTTGTTAAGACTTGATTCGTAAGCTTTTTGGGTCGTAAAAAGGTTCTAGCGAAGCGGTCGCCTTAATTCTGTCACCGGCAACTTCTATTTCGTATTGTGCATCGCTTATATAATTTTTATCGGCGACACCGTTTTTATTCGTCACGTAACCCATTCCGAGTGATGCGTTTAGGGTGTGACCAAACATACCTGAAGTGATGCTTCCAACGAGTTCGCCGTCGCGCCAGATTGGTTCATTGTGAAACAACAAGCGCTCAGGGTCGACAAGAGAGAACTGCACCATGCGTTTATGAAGCCCTGACTCTTTCTGCTTGGCGAGTGCATCGCGACCGATGAATCCGCCTTGTTTGTTGATTGCGACGACAAAACCAAGCCCGGCCTCAAGTGGTGTGTCGTCGGGCGAAACGTCATGTCCCCAGTGGCGGTAACCCTTTTCGGTTCGCAACGAGTTGAGCGCGTGATAACCGGCGTGGCGTAGACCAAACTCTTTGCCCGTATTTGTGATCGCGTCGAATACGGACATAGCGAACTCTGTCGGAATGTATAGCTCCCAGCCGAGTTCGCCTACGTATGTGATGCGATTGGCTCGCACTCGCGCGTATGCCAAGTCGATTATTTTTGATGTGCCAAAAGCGAATGCGTCGTTAGATAGATCGTCTGGTGTAAGCGACGAGAGTAGCGCACGTGAGTTTGGTCCCATCACACTCAACACCGATTGGCCTGAAGAAACGTCAATCGCCATAGCCCGAGATGTAGCCGGGATGTGATCGCGTAACCAAGCAAAATCGCGAACCTGTGTGGCTGCGGCAGTGACTATTAGATACGAGTCAAGTGCTTGGCGAGTAACTGTGAGATCAGCTTCAATGCCACCTATTTCGTTCAGCCATTGTGTGTAGACGATTTTGCCGACTGGCACATCTACTTCGTTGGCGCAAATTTGGTTGAGCACCGACATTGCGTCTGGGCCTTGCAAAATAAATTTGCCGAACGACGACTGGTCAAACAAACCAACTGCGTTACGCACGGCGTGGTGCTCTTGTGCGCTGTAGCCAAACCAGTTTTGCTTGCCATATGTGTAGACATATTCGGGTTTGATGCCACTCGGGGCAAACCAGTTTGTTCGCTCCCAGCCGGCGACTTCGCCAAAGCAGGCGCCACGCTCGGCTAGGCGATCGTGCAATACCGACTTGCGAACACCGCGTGCTGTTTCTGGTTGCCTAAACGGCCAGTGCATTGCATAGAGCAAACCCAGAGTTTCGACCGTTCGGTCGTGCAGATATTTTTTGTTTCGCTGATACGGCATTGAACGACGCACGTCGACATCCCACAAATCCATTGGCGGGCGACCGTCAAGAATCCAGTCGGCGAGAACTTTGCCAGCACCACCCGAAGACTGAATGCCGATCGAGTTAAAACCTGCCGCGACGAAAAGATTTTCAACATCTGGTGACTCGCCAAGTAAATAGCGATCGTCTGGAGTAAACGATTCTGGACCGTTAAAAAATAATCTGATACCAGTTTTGGCTAGCAACGGCATGCGATGTGTTGCGGCGGCTACGAGCGGTTCGATGTGTTCGAAATCTTCTGGTAGCGATGTGAAAGAGAAGTCATCAGAGATTCCTTTCATGCCCCAAGGTTTAGCAACTGGCTCAAACCAACCGACTAAAAGTTTGCCTGCATCTTCTTTGAAATATCCGCAACCATCGGGGTCACGAAGTACTGGCATGTTCGGAGAAATGTCTGGCACCGCTTCGGTAACAATATAAAAATGCTCTGCCGCATGCAGTGGCACGATTGCGCCAGCAGCATCGGCAAGTTCGCGAGCCCACATGCCTGCACAATTGACAACAAACTCTGCGCGAATCTCGGTTTGTGCTTTATCGCCGTTATCGGATGTTGCTTTAACGCCAACTGCACGCCCGTCTTCGACAATTATCGAGTCGACTTTAATATTTTCAATAATTTGTACGCCAAGTGCACGGGCACCTTTTGCGAGTGCCTGTGTCGTATCAATTGGGTTGACAACGCCGTCATTTGGTAAGTGCACGCCGCCGACCAGATCGTCAACTCGGGCAAGTGGCACAAGTTCTGAAATTTCTTTTGGTGAAATTATGTTCACGTCTAGACCAAAAACTCGCGCCATCGATGCACCGCGTTTTAGTTCTTCAAATCTTTCATGGTTTGGCGCGACTGCAACAGAGCCGCGCTGTTGAAACCCAGTCGCTTGACCAGTCTCGGCCTCGAGAGTTTTAAATAAATTAGTTGTGTATTGCGCGAGTCGAGTCAGATTATGAGTTGCTCGCAATTGACCGACAAGCCCAGCAGCGTGCCAAGTCGTGCCACAAGTCAGTTGCTTGCGCTCGAGCAACACGACGTCTGTACAACCGCGCAGTGCGAGGTGATAGGCAACGCTGCACCCAACAATGCCACCGCCAACTATTACTACGCGTGCATTTTTGGGGATATCAGCCATATTGGTCCTTTATATTTATGATTCTTTGAGAATTGCTTGAAAATTCGTCAACTAGTTCGGGGATTCTTTAGCATCGTCAACGCTACAGTTTGGCACTGAAATTTAAAAAACGAGAACACGAGCAGATTGGTTTTGTGCAATGAGTGAGAGAGCAAAAATCGTAATTATCGGTGGCGGAATCGCAGGATGCAGCGCTCTTTATCACCTCGCCAAAATGGGCTGTACAGATGTTCTATTGCTCGAGCGAGACGAACTGACTTCGGGTTCTACATGGCATGCTGCGGGCAACGTGCCGACATATTCAACAAGTTGGAGTGTGATGCAGGTGCAGAAATACACTGCTGCTCTTTATCGCGAACTTGCTACTGATAAAGATTTTCCGATTAGTTATCACGTCACGGGTTCTGTTCGCCTTGCGCATAGCGAAGAACGCATGGCTGAGTTTCGCCATGTAAAGAGTATGGCGCGTGCCAACAACATGGAGTACGACATGCTCACTCCAGCAGATCTTGTCGATCGATATCCGCTAATTAAAACCCACGATCTTCTCGGTGCACTCTGGGATCCTCTTGACGGCGATATTGACCCCTCGCAAGTTACTCAGGCGATGGCTCGTGCATCGCGAGCACTCGGTGCTCGTGTGCGTCGTAACGAGCGAGTGACTGCATTGCGTCAACACAAGAATTACGAATGGACGGTTACGACAAATGCTGCTGGTGTTGAAACAGAAATTGAATGCGAAATTGTTATCAACGCTGCTGGTTATCGGGCTGGTGAAGTAATGCAACTCATTGGTCGCCATTTGCCGATCATGACAATGGCGCATCAATATTTAATTACCGAAGAGATTGACGAACTTGCGGCACGAAGTGAGCCACTGCCATTGCTTCGCGACCCTGACACTTCGTATTACTTGCGTCAAGAACGAAATGGTTTCATTCTCGGGCCATATGAGTGGCAAGCAACGCCGATGTGGCTCGACGGAATCCCAGATCAATTTGCAAACATGTTGTGGCCCGACGAACTTGAGCGCCTTGAAAAACAAATTCTTGATGCAGGCGAGCGAGTGCCAGTTTTGGCAGATGCAGGTATCGCTCGTGTTGTCAACGGACCGATCCCATATGCGCCAGACGGCAACCCGTATCTTGGGCCAGAACGCGGCATGCGAAACTTTTTTCACTGCAACACATTCAGTTTTGGTATCGCTCAAGGTGGAGGAGCCGGCAAAGCAATTGCCGAGTGGATTCTTGATGGTCGCCCAGAATTTGATTTGTGGGCAATTGACCGCCGTCGTTACAAGGCATACGCGACAACGCAGTACACGGTTGATAAAGCAGTTGAGGTTTATCAAAACGAATACGCAATGGGTTTTCCATTTGAAGAACGACCAGCGGGTCGGCCTGCATACATGTCTCCGTTATATGAGCAGTTAAAGAAAAAAGGTGCGGCGTATGGTGCTCGCGGAGGATGGGAGCGACCAACTTATTTCGATCCAAAGAACGAAGTAACAGATCATTCACTGTCATTTTTCAGGCGAAACGGCTGGCGCACAGTTGTTGCTAAAGAAGTACACGCGGCGCGCAACGGCGTGGCGGTGCTCGACTTGCCAGGCTTTACGAAAATTGAAGTCAAAGGTTCTGGTGCATTTGCATACCTTGACAATCTGCTGTGCACGAAACTTCCTAAGGTTGGCAGAATAAGTCTTGTCTACGCATTGTTGCCAGACGGCAAAGTATTGAGCGAGTTCACAGTCGTTCGAGTTGCAGAAGATAGTTTCTATCTCGTTGGCGCTGCAGGTTCTGAGTGGCACGATCTTGACGTTCTCGAGATGGCGTTGCCAACTGATGGTTCGGTGACTCTGAAAAATGTCACCGCAGATTACGGCTCAATTATTTTGGTTGGCCCACGATCGCGCGATGTGCTTTCGCAAGTCACGACAACGCCGATCGACAACGAATCTTTCAAATGGTTGTCGGCGCAGATGATAGATACTTCAGTTGGCCCAGTTCGTGCATTGCGTGTTAATTACGTTGGCGAACTCGGCTGGGAGTTGCACGCATCGAACGACCAGATGGTTGCGCTTTACGATGCAATTTGGAAAGCGGGCGAGAAGTTTGAAATCGCTGACATGGGCATTTATGCGGTCGACAGTTTGCGTCTTGACAAGTGTTATCGCGGATGGAAAGCCGACCTCGAAATCGGTTTCTCACCATTTGACGCTTCACTTGATCGGTTCGTTGACTTGACGAAGCCAGCGTTTGTCGGTCGCGATGCATTGATCGCCGAGAAAGCTCGCGGTTCGGCGTATCGATTTGTACCGATGATTCTTGATCAAGACGGCGATGCCGACGCGCCATTTTGTGCGTCAGTATTCAGCGGCGATAAGCGAATCGGAATTATCACATCAGGAGGCTGGAGTTTCACGCTAAATAAGAGCGTGGCGTTGGCTTATGTGCGCCCAGAATTTGAGGCGCCGGGCACAAAAGTCGAGATTGAAATTTTCGGCTCACGAAAGTCTGCGACAATTGGTCTCGAGCCATTATTTGATCCCAAAAACGATCGACTGCGCTCTTGAAATTGAACACAAAAGGCATTAATTGCTTGTAATTGACGTACTATGTGGGGTCTGACTTAAGAAGGGTTGTTTAGTGAAATTCAAGCCGAAGAAGGGTGACACGGTCATCTATCCGCAACACGGTGCGTGCGTAGTTCTAAATATGAAGCGGATGAAAGCATTCGGCAAAACTCAAGATTATTTAATACTCAAAACAGTAATCAACGAGATGACGCTGTCGATTCCTGTAGATCAAATTTCCACCGTCGGTGTTCGTCCACCAGTTTCATCAAGCGAGCTTCAAGACTTAGTTTCTGTGCTTGCTAAGGCAGATCCTCGTGTGCCTGCAAACTGGTCGCGTCGTTTCAAAAACCACCAAGAAAAACTTAAGAGCGGTGATGTTTATCAAGTAGCAGAAGTCGTGCGCAATCTCGCCGCACGCGACCGTGACTCGGCTTTGTCGGCAGCAGAAAAAACAATGTACGACCGTGCACGTGTCAACCTAATTTCAGAGATTCAACCAGCACTTCGAGTAACCACCGAAGAAGCAGAGTTATATCTCGATAAGGCTCTTGAAAAAGGTGTGCTCAAACCCGCTAAGCCAGTTACTAAGCCAGTCGTGAAAGCTGTAGCCAAAAAGGTCGCGAAACCCGCCGTTGATGCAAAGCCGAAAGTAGCTGCAGATGCTAAGCCAGCCGCCAAGTTGCCCGTTGTCAAAGTAGCTAAAGTCGCAAAGGCTGTCGCAAAAAAGAACTAGTAACTAGTTTGGTTAGAGAAAGCGTATCTTCATTATGAAAATTGGATTTTGCGGACTAGGTGTCATGGGCTCACCCATGGCGCGACATCTTGCATCTAAGGGTCACGAACTCACTGTCTATAATCGAAGCGCCGAAAAAGCAAAACAGTGGGTGGCTGCGAATGGTGGCTCGTTTGCTGTAACGCCTCGTGAAGTTGCCCAAGTCAGCGACATAGTTATGGTTTGTGTCGGCAACGACGACGATGTTCGCAGTGTCGTGCTCGGCGCCGACGGCGTACTTGCTGGCCTCAAAGCTGGCTCAGTTTTGGTCGATCACACAACGGCGTCAGCTGCATTGGCGCGCGAACTTTCAGTACTTTGTGCGACAAAGCAAATTGGTTTTATTGATGCACCAGTTTCTGGTGGTCAAGCGGGTGCAGAAAATGGTGCAGTTACTGTGATGTGTGGTTGCGATGATCAAATCATTTTTGATCGCGTGCGACCAGTATTTGATGCTTACGCTAAAGCTTGTCAACGAATGGGTGATGCTGGGTCGGGGCAGTTGACCAAGATGGTCAATCAAATTTGCATTGCCGGCGTTGTCTCAGGTTTGGCTGAGGCGCTTAACTTTGCAGTTCGCGCAGGTTTGGATGCCGACCAAGTTGTTGAAGTTATTTCCAAAGGTGCCGCACAGTCTTGGCAAATGGAGAATCGTTCAAAGACAATGGTTCGAGATGAGTTTGAATTTGGTTTTGCAGCCGAGTGGATGCGCAAAGATCTTGGCATTTGTTTTGATGAGGCAAAAAATAACGGTTCAGATTTAACAATGACCAAACTTGTCGACCAACTTTATGCAAAAGTTATTGCGATGGGCGGCGCACGCTGGGATACCAGCAGTCTGATGAAACTCTTAACCCACCCCGAAAAA
>CALACK010000083.1 GCA_937890395.1 uncultured Acidimicrobiaceae bacterium
CTTCCGCACCTTAGAAATTAACGGCAACAAATGTGTGTTGCTCACCGATGGGTTCGCCGCCCAAACCACCACGAATTTCGAGTGTGACACATCAAGCGGGTCAACACTCAACATCTCACCGAAAACTTGATCCCATGCCGAACCAAATGTTGCTGCGCAAATTGTGTGCAAAATTTTTGGACAGCCAAGTCGCGCAAATAAATGTGGCGATAAATAATTCGACTCAAGTTTTGACGACGATGAGTTGTATAAATAAGGCAAAATCGAATCGCGGACCATAATCGGCAATCGATTGTGTAATTCGCTTTGCAACTAGATCAAGCGCTTCATCCCACGATGCGCGGCGAAACTCGCCACTTCCCTTTTTGCCTGTGCGAATTAGTGGCGTCATTATCCGCTCTGGCGAATACACGCGGTCGGCATGATGCTTAACTTTTTTGCAGATCCAGCCATCTGTTAGTGGGTTCGAACTAGCGTCAACCAGTGAGGCATCAACCGGTGAGGCGTCAATCTTGGTAATCCACCCTGAGGTGATAGTCACCTCAAGCGAACATGCATCGGGACAGTCAAGTGGACACGCGGTACGTACCATGCTTCTATTCTCTCACGAGTAACAAGCAATCAGAATCTGATCAGATTTGTTTTAGATGATACGACTTCAGGTGCGTGTAAGGCTCAAAGCCCAATTGTGATAATGCAATTCCCCGCCCCGTGTCTTTTACACCAGTCCAGACGAGTACCGGATCTACATAATCACACCTATTCATATATATGGTTCCCGATTCGATCCGCTCACCGATCCGCACGGCCGCCGCTTCGTTGCGTGTCCACACAGATGCCGTTAAGCCGTACGGCGAGTCGTTCATTTGCGAAATGGCTTCATCATCCGAGTCGACTCGCATGATCCCAACGACCGGACCAAATGACTCATCACGCATCACACTCATCGAATGATTTACTTCCACGAGCACGGTTGGCCCAAGATATGGCGTGCCCTCACGTGAGGCAGCAAAATGATCTTCATCGACCAATGCGCGAGCGCCGAGTGCTTTTGCGTCGGCGATTTGCTTTCGCACGAAACTCGCCGCAGATGTATTGACCATCGGGCCGATCGTCGTCATCGCATCAAGTGGATTGCCCAATACGTACGAACGTGTGGCGGCAACAAACCCGTCAACGAATTCGTCATAGACATCGCGGTGCACATAAATCCGTTCGATGCCACAACAGGATTGTCCACTATTGAAAAATGATCCGTCGACATTTTCGGCAATCGAATATGTCAAATCGGCATCCGCGCAGACATACGACGGATCTTTACCACCCAGTTCTGTGCCAACGCCGATAAATCTTCCAGCAGCAGCGCGCTCAATCTCCCGACCGCCACCAACCGAGCCAGTAAACACAACAAAATTGATTCGTGCATCACCAATCATCTTGGCCACCGAGGCATGGCTCGCGTGGACAAATTGAAATACACCTTCAGGTAGTCCAGCCGCCTTAAATGCAGCATCAAGACGTTCGGCACACAACATTGTTTGCGATGCATGTTTGACGATCACTGTGTTGCCCGCGAGTAGTGCTGGAACGATTGAATTGACTGCAGTTAGATACGGATAATTCCACGGCGCCACCACGAGTACGGTGCCAACTGGTTCGCGTCGCAAAAATTTTCTAAAGCCCGGCGTTTGCGGCACTGCAATTTCACCAAGAGACTCGACGGCGATCGATGCCATGAAGCGCGAGCGTTCTTGGAATCCACGCAAGATTTCATTTGGTGTGTAGCGAACTGGTCGGCCCATCTGCCAAGTGAGTTCGGTGGCAATATCCGTTGCGTTGGCTTCCATGTATTGCACCATCCGCTCGACAATTGCTGCACGCTGGGCGATTGATGTAGCCACCCAACCGCGTCTTGCCGCATGCGCTCGCGTCAACACTTGCTCAATTTGAGAGTCACTAGCCAGTTCGCGTTGTGCAACGATTGATCCGTCAATCGGCGAGATTAAGGTGACCTGTTCCATCAACAGAGATTACTTGATCTGTGATCAATCTCATTTTGTACGAGGCAGAGGATATTGTCTACAATCCTGAGCCATGACAGAAATACCAAATAGGGCGCGAGCCGTCGTTATTGGTGGCGGAATTGTTGGATGTTCGACGGCCTATCACCTTGCCAAGTTGGGATGGAGAGATACGGTTTTGCTCGAGAGACACAAACTGACTTCTGGATCCACTTTTCATGCGGCCGGGCTAGTGGGGCAGTTACGCACTAGCGCCAACATCACTCAGTTGTTGGGGTACTCGGTGGAGTTGTACAAGTCACTCGAGACGGAAACAGGTCTTGCAACCGGCTGGAAGATGAACGGCGGATTGCGTCTGGCATGCAACCAAGAGCGTTGGAGCGAAGTCAAGCGACAAGCAACAACGGCAAAGTCGTTTGGCCTCGAGATGCACTTGCTCTCCCCCAAGGAAGCCCAGGAGTTGTGGCCGCTAATGCAGGTTGATGACGTTGTAGGTGCCGCGTTTCTCCCCACTGATGGGCAGGCAAACCCTTCGGACATCACTCAGGCACTCGCTCGTGGTGCAAGAAATGCGGGAGTGAGAATATGTGAAGACACCGATGTGCTCTCCATCGAGGTTGTTGAGGGTGTGATCAAATCTGTTGTCACGCAACATGGTCGAATTGAATGCGAAGTAGTTATTTGCTGTGCTGGACAGTGGACGCGCGCACTCGCGGCAACAGTTGGAGTAAACGTTCCACTGATCTCCGTAGAACACCAGTACATAATTACTTCACAGATTGAAGGTATCGAGCGCACCCTGCCAACCTTGCGCGACCCAGATCGCCTGACGTATTACAAAGAAGAAGTCGGCGCGCTGGTTATGGGTGGATACGAACCGAATCCGATTCCATGGGCACGTAACGGCATCCCAGATGGTTTCAATTTCAAACTGCTCGAGCCAAACTTCGAACATTTCGCACCGATCATAGAACTCGCACAAGGACGCGTTCCCGCGCTGATAAACGCCGGGGTCAACGAACTGATCAATGGTCCTGAGAGTTTTACACCTGACGGCAATTTCATCTTGGGCGAAGCACCAGAACTTAGAAACTTTTTCGTCGGTGCGGGATTTAATGCATTCGGAATCGCCGCTGGGGGCGGAGCTGGTATGGCGTTGGCGGAATGGGTGCATCGCGGGATGGCACCATATGACCTATGGGTGGTTGACATTCGACGCTTTGGCCAACCACACCGCGATACCGAGTGGGTACGAACCCGCACACTCGAGGCTTACGCCAAGCACTACACAATGGCCTGGCCATATGAAGAGCATCAGAGCGGACGACCACTGCGTACATCGCCACTTTATGACCGCCTCAAAGCGCAAGGAGCGTGCTTCGGCGAAAAGATGGGCTGGGAACGTCCAAACTGGTTCGCCGATTCATCACTCGGCGAAACGCCCGATGATCTTTACAGTTATGGACGGCAGAATTGGTTTGCCGCCGTCGGGCGCGAACACAGTGCCGCGCGAGAATCAGCGGTGCTAATAGACCAAACGTCGTTTGCCAAGTTCGTCCTGCATGGCACTGACGCGCTATCTGCGCTCAATTGGATCGCTGCAAACAATATTGACAAGCCTGTGGGGTCACTCACCTATACGCAAATGCTGGATCAGCGCGGCGGAATCCAGTGTGATCTAACGATCTGTCGCACTGCGCAAAATACATTTTACATCATCACCGGTACCGGGTTTGCAACACATGATTTCGATTGGATCAGTAAAAATATTCAAAGTGGAATGGACGCGCAACTTACGGACATCACAAACGAGAAGTCGGTGTTGGCGTTAATGGGTCCTAAATCACGAGAGATACTGCAACGAGTTACCGATAGTGATTTATCCAACGAGGCTTTCCCGTTTGGCACGATGCAACACCTAACGATTGCGGGTTGCCCAGTAATTGCCCTACGGATTACTTATGTTGGCGAGTTGGGGTGGGAGTTGCACATGGCAATAGAAGATGCGGCAACGGTCTACGACACACTGATTAGACATGCCACGACATTCAATCTGTTAAACGCCGGTTATCGAGCGACTGAGAGTTTGCGACTAGAAAAGGGATACCGAGCATGGGGATCAGATATCGGACCTGATCACACTCCGCTCGAAGCAGGACTGGGATGGGCGGTGAAGTTTTCTTCCGAACTTGACTTCAACGGTCGCGGTGCACTCGAGCATCAACGCGAAAATGGAATTAAAAAGATGTTCGTCGGTTTTGTTGTAGATGACCCATCGGTTGTGCTACTCGGTCGTGAAACTATTTACCGCAACGGCGAACGTGTCGGCTGGCTGACCAGCGGCGGATACGGCTACACACTCGAGCGCGCGATTGGATATGGCTACGTTCGTAATTCGGATGGCGTGAACGCCGACTTTGTCCGTAGCGGATCTTACGAACTTGAAGTTGCTCACGAACGAGTCGCCGCCCAAGTCTCGTTGCGTCCGTTTTATGATCCTTCAATGAGCAGAGTAAAGGCTTAAATCAAGCCATGAATGCGCCGAACATTCTTCCAACGCGTGCCCGAGTTGTAATCATCGGGGGTGGCATTCTTGGTTGCAGTATTGCCTATCACCTGACAAAAATGGGCGAAACTGACACGGTTCTGCTTGAGCAGCATCAACTAACGGACGGCGCAACTTGGCACGCAGCCGGCCTCGTCGGACAGTTACGTTCTTCGCGCAACGTAACTCGAATGCTCGAGTACTCAGTAGAGATGTATCGCGGATTGGAAATCGAGACAGGCCAAGCCGTCGACTGGCACGAGGTTGGCAGCCTGAGACTGGCGTGTTCATCAGACCGGGTAATGGAACTCAAACGGCTAACGACCATGGCCAAGAGTTTTGGGTTGCCAATGGAAATAGTCTCGCCCAAACGTGCCCAGGAAATGTTTCCCCTGATGTCGATTGATGGGGTTCTTGCGGCAGCCTTTCTCCCAACCGACGGTTACATCGACCCTGCATCGGTGACTCAAGCAATTGCGCGTGGCGCACGAATGCGAGGCGCGAAAATCTTTGAGCAGACCAAGGTGACGGCGATTGAAGTCAATGGACGGCGTGTAAAGAAGGTACACACGGAAACGGGACATACAATCGAGTGTGAAATTCTTGTAAATGCGGCGGGGATGTGGGGAATGGAAGTGGGTCGCCTCGCTGGTGCGCGCGTGCCAGCGATCGCCGTCGAGCACCAATACATGTTGAGTGGTCCGATCGAGGGATATACACCACTTGAAATCGGAAAGATGCCAACGATGCGCGACCCAGATCACCTGGTGTACTTCAAGCCAGACGGTCCAGGTCTGCTCGTCGGCGGATATGAACATGACACGACTGCTTTCGGTGAGGACGGTATCCCGAATCCATTCCAACGAAAGTTGTTCGAGCCAAACTTCGACCGATTTGCACAACTTGCGGAGAAAGCCACGATGAGAATCCCGGTGCTAGAAAAAGCCGGTATCCGCTCTCTCATTAATGGTGCGATTCCCTACTCTGCAGACGCCGACTTCGTAATGGGGCGCACCCCCGAACTTGACAACTTCTTCGTCGCAACTGGTTTTCTTTACGGCATTGCAGCAGGTGGTGGCGCTGGAAAGATGATCGCCGAATGGATATTGGATGGCCGGCCGTCGCTCGACCTGTGGCCACTAGATGTGCGACGATTTTCATTTCACCACACAACTAAACATTTCATCGGTACGCGCCTGGTTGAATTGTATGCACACCATTACAAACTCTCTGCACCAGGCAGTGAACATCAGACAGCACGAGACATCCGGCGTAGTCCGTTGCACGAAAAACTCGCCAGTCGCAACGCTGTTTTTGGTTCGCGCGGCGGATGGGAACGACCGAACTGGTTTGCCCCACCAGGCGTGCTTGCAGTTGACCAGCCATCCTTCTCACAACCCAACTGGTTTGAGCACGTTGGTACAGCACACCGTTCGATTAGAAACGGAGTGGGCCTGATCGACCAAACATCGTTTGCGAAGTTTGAGATTAGCGGCCCAAGTGCATTGGCGGCAGTGCAATGGCTCAGTGTCACAAACATGGACCGAAAAGTTGGCGCAATTTCTTACACACAATTATGTAACGAGCGAGGCGGAATTGAGTGTGACCTGACAATGGTGCGCACTTCGTCTGACTCATGGTATGTAGTCACTGGCTCTGCTTTCGGCGCACACGACATGGGTTGGATCCGGGCGAACTCCCCAGATGATGGTTCTGTTGTCATTCGTGACCTAACTTCAGCCAAGTCGGTGATAAATATTTGCGGACCACGAGCCCGCGAAGTGTTAGTCAAAGTTTGCGAGGAGTCACTTGACAACTCTGCATTTCCGTTTGGAACTTCACGCGAGATCACCGTTGGTTCAGCCCCAGTCTTGGCATTGCGCGTTAGCTACGTAGGTGAACTTGGATGGGAATTACATATTCCAACAGAATATGCGGCGCATGTCTACGAACTATTGATCCGAGCCGGCGAACAACATGGGATCATCGATGCTGGTTACCGCACAATTGACACGATGCGGATGGAAAAGGGATACCTTTACTGGTCCACCGATATCACACCAGACACGAATCCTTGGGAGGCGGGACTTGGCACACGCGTGCGTTTGGATAAAGGTGACTTCTGTGGCAAAGAAGCGCTGCGGGCGTTGCAACACGATGTGAAACGCAAGATCTGTACATTTACGCTGGAGAAAATGGCCCACCTGGTTGGCGGTGAAGCAATCATCGCCGACGATCGAGTTGTCGGATTTACCACGAGCGCAAACTTTGGACACACGATTGGTAAACCGATCGCCTACGGTTACATTCCTATCGAACTTGCGAACCGCACAGAGTTTGTAATTGAAGTGTACGGCGAGCCGATTTCTGCGCATCGCCATGACGGCGCACTTTACGATCCCACGGGAGCACGCCTGAGGGCCTGACGTGTAATGGTTGATTCGTTGCCAGTCCAATTTGCTCTGCTCGATGCAGCAATGCGACGCATCCCCGTCTTGGCTGGCGCCAATCCATCCAGCGCAATACGTCTCGGTGGTTTAACCAATGTGAACTACCGTATTTCCAACAACGGCGAAGAATTTGTGATTCGTATTCCCGGGGTTGGCACGAGCGAGTACATCAACAGAAAAGCCGAGCAAGTGGCCGCATACTCGGCAGCGACAGCAGGAGTAAATGCGGAAGTTTTGTTCTTCGATGTGACTGATGGGCTGATGCTCACACGTTTCGTGGCCAACTCGGTAACGATGACACCAGACCGTTTTAAGGACTTAGGTGCAGTCGCGCGAGCAGGACATGCGTTGCACGATCTGCACTCGAAAGCATCTAAGTTTTCAGGTGATTTCAAATTATTTCCAGCAATCGATGAGTATCGAGAATTGCTCCAACGTAAGAATGCACCCCTACCGGACGGTTACGAGATGATGCAGAATCGAATCGATGCCACTCGCACAGCACTCGAGAGCAGGAGATTCGAGATGGTCCCGTCACACTGTGATCCGCTATGCGAAAATTTCCTTGACACCGGAGAACGGATGTACATCATCGATTTCGAATACTCAGGCAATAATGACCCAATGTGGGACATCGGCGACCTCTCTGTGGAGGGTGGATTTACCGAGCAACAGGACAAAGTGCTTGTTGGGGCTTACTTTGGCAGTTCTGTTACAAACACGGAACTCGGTCGGATGGTGGCCTACAAGGCGATGTGTGACGTTCTTTGGTCGCTCTGGGGAATGGTCCAGCATGCGAACAATAATCCTGTCGAAGATTTCTGGGCATACGCCAACGGTCGTTTCGCGCGCTGTCGCGAACTGATGTTGAGACCCAATTACAACGAACATCTGGACAATATTTAGGCGACCGGATATGCAAACTGCGCCGGATATGGTAACTGGGTCTACGATGTGACATACTTCTCAGCAGAGAACTATCCAAGGGGGAAAACGACATGGCAACCAAAGTTGAAAACTCAAAAACGAGTCACACACGGATTAGATCGTTCGCGTTCTTATTTTCGATGGCACTCGTGGCCGTGAGTTGCGGTGGTAACGGTTCGAGTTCTAGTGGCGGTGTCGAGTCCGAAGATCCGATCAAAATCACGTTGCACGACTGGACCGGTCAATTGGTGACCAGCCAAATCATGGGCGAAGTTCTTTCGGAGGCCGGTTACAACGTCGAATATGTTCAGGCCGACTATTTGGCTCAATTCGCAGGACTTGAGACGGGCGATCTGAGTGTTGCAATGGAAATTTGGGCAACGACTGGTCAGGAAGCAATGGATGCTTCACTTGCCACGGGCAAGACCGTCAACTTTGGTGAGACCGGACTTGTGGCTCGTGAAGAATGGTGGTACCCCGAATACATGAAAGAAAAGTGCCCTGGTCTGCCCGATTGGGAAGCGCTTAACAAATGCGCAGCAGAGTTCGCCACACCCGAGACGGCACCCAAGGGTCGTTACCTCGGTGGTCCTGTCACCTGGGGCGGCTTTGACGAAGAACGAATC
>CALACK010000084.1 GCA_937890395.1 uncultured Acidimicrobiaceae bacterium
CCGCAACCCACAATTACGACATGCACGGTTGAAAGCCTAAGCCCAAAATCGTGCAAAATTCACGTGAATGTGCAAGGATGTACAACCGAAATGGCACTTTCACCTTCTGCACTTAAACGCATCTTCATCGGTCAGCCGATTGCCAATTCCGAAGACCAACATCATCGACTCTCGAAAAAAATAGCGCTACCTGTTTTTGCGAGTGATGCGATTTCAAGTACAGCATATGCCACCGAAGAAATTCTGATTGTATTTTTGTCGCTTGCGGCGGTTGGCTTGTCTGCATTCGACAATCTGGTGCCAATATCAGTTCTAGTTATTTTCTTATTGATCATTGTCGTCAGTAGTTACCGACAGACAATTTATGCGTACCCAAATGGTGGTGGCAGTTACATCGTTGCTCGCGAAAATCTGGGTCGGTCACCATCGCTTGTTGCTGGGGCATCAATGCTTATTGACTATATTTTGACGGTTGCTGTTTCGGTTTCGGCCGGGGTTGCTGCAATTGTCTCGGCGTTTAGCAGTCTCGCGCCACATCGAGTGACACTCTGCGTCGGATTTATTTTGATAGTGACACTGGCAAACTTGCGTGGCTTAAAAGAATCTGGTGCACTATTTGCACCGCCTACCTATCTTTACATTCTCTGTCTCGCGTCACTTATTATCGTGGGTCTTTACAAGGTTTACTTTAAAGACCTTGGACCAATAGATCATTCTGGTGAAGTTGCTCAAGAACTTCTTTCGGGTCAAAAAACCCTGACAATATTTTTCTTTCTTAAAGCGTTCTCGTCTGGTGCAGTCGCTTTAACTGGCATTGAGGCTGTTGCCGACGGTGTGCCGGCATTTGAAAAACCTGAAGCAAAGAATGCATCAAAGACTTTGATGTGGATGGCCGTAGTTCTCGGATCATCATTTCTTGGCTTAAGTATTCTCGCGCAAAAACTTCAGCCGCTCAAAGACCATGAGGGAAATATCAAAGTTACTGTGCTGGCACAGATGGCCGAACAGGTTTACGGCGGCAGAAACATTTTCTTTTATATTACCCAGTTTGCAACTTTCGCAATTCTGATCTTGGCGGCGAATACTGCTTATGCCGACTTTCCGAGACTTTCATCAATCATCGCAAGAGACAATTATTTACCGCGCCAACTTGCTAACCGCGGCGATCGACTTGTGTTTTCGAATGGCGTGATCTTTTTAGGCTTAGCTGCGTCGGCGTTGGTGATTGCATTTGGTGGCATTGTTAATGCTTTGATTCCACTGTATGCAGTTGGTGTATTTACTGGTTTCACACTCAGCCAATTCGGCATGCTTGTTCGTCACCGAAAGCTAAAAGAACCAGGCTGGCAAGTTAGGGCATTTTTCTCAGGTGTTGGTTCTCTGACAACATTGGCAGTGGCGGGCACAGTCGTAGTTGTTAAGTTCACCGATGGAGCGTGGATTCCTGCGGTCATTATTCCATCGATGATGGCAATCTTCTTGACGATTAATCGCCACTACGTTCGCGT
>CALACK010000085.1 GCA_937890395.1 uncultured Acidimicrobiaceae bacterium
TTTAGAAGCGGGCGAGTTCGGTTTTAAGCAAGTCAAGTCCGAGGTTGCCAAGATCAAGCGCGTAAGCGTGCCAAGCACGTAAATCAAAGTTCGCACCATGTTTGCGTTTGGCGTCATCGCGCAGCGAAATCCAGACGCGTTCGCCAAGTTTGTATGAGATTGCTTGCGCTGGCCAGCCAAGATAGCGGTTGATTTCAGATTTGTTAAATGCATCATCACTTGAAGAACGCGCAGAAAGAAATTCAAGTGCCAACTCTGGTGTCCACGCTTCGCCTGCGTGCCACTTAGATTCTTTTGGAATCTTGAATTCGCAGTGCATACCGATATCGACGACGATTCGTGCTGCTCGAAATGCTTGAGCGTACAAATAGCCAAGTCGATATTCGGGTTTGCCTAAGAAACCCAATTCATCCATTAGTCGTTCGGCGTAAAGCGCCCAACCTTCGCCATGACCGCTGACGAATTCGTTGCGTTGAAACCGTGAGAGTTTTTCCGAGTTGACTGTCGCCATACCAATCTGTAAATGATGACCAGGCACACCTTCGTGATACGCAGTTGTTGGTTCACTCCACAACGGAAACTTGGTTCGTCCGTTAGCTGGGTACCAAGTTCGACCAGGTCGGGAGAGATCTTCGCTTGGTGATGTGTAATACATCGCGGCTGCACCGCCCGGTGGAGAGATCATTGCCTCGACTCGATGAATCTCTTTTGGAATATCAAAATGATTTTCGCGAATCAAAAACGACATCGCATCGTCCATTAACGCTTGCAACCATTCGCGAAGACTTTCTTCGCCTTCGATGCTGTGACTTGGGTCTGTGTCAAGAAATTCGCGAACTTCGTTGAGCGTCGCGTTCGGATTAATTTCTTTTGCAGTTTTAATTAGTTCTGCGTCAAGCCGAGCAACTTCGGCAAAACCCCACTCATATGATTCGCGGGCGTCGACGTTCATTCCCATAAATCTGCGACGGGCGAGTGAGTGGCGCTCTTCACCCACACCGTTGCGCGGATCTGCAACAGATGCATATGTTTCACGCAAATAATTTGCAGTTTGGGCCATTGACTCTGATGCGGCAACTGCTGCTTGACGCAATTGCTCAAGCGGCGCGCCCTTAACAGATGCTGCACTTTCGGCGAATTGTGTGAAGAAGCCAGGAGCATTTGGCGTGCCCACCCAAGTTTCAAGTTGTTCGGCAACGACCAATGCTTGACGGCGTGGAGCCACAGTCTTACGTTCAACACCGAGATTCCAACTTTCACGCATGCCAGCAAATGCATTTGGCACTGCACTCATTCGTTCGGCAATTGTCTGCCAGTTTTCTGCTGTTGCTGTCGGCATGAGATCAAAAATTCCGCGAGCAGAATCGACATCGCCGGCGATCACGCGAATTGAGCGCAAATGTTCACCCGCCTCGTATTCAAGTGTTGACATCTCAAGTGAGTTTCGCAACACGCCTGCAGCCAACCGGTCGCGATCAGCCGTTGTGTCGAGTGTGTTTAAGGTTGCAAGTGTTGTGCTTGTGACTTCGTTTCTCTCGGCGTGACCGCGTGGGCTGAAGTCAGTCATCTCGTGATCATGACCTGCGATTCCTAATGCTGTTGCAAGACCTGGGTCAGTTGCGGCAAGTTGCTCAATGTATTGATCCGAAAGTTGATAGACGGGAGAAAGTTGTGCGTTCGTTTGCGATTTAGTCATGACTTTACCTTAGACAGTTTTCATGTAATGCTCAACGTGTGGCCACCCGTAAAATTGCGCTAGTCACCGGCGCCTCTTCGGGCATTGGTCGACAATTTGCGATGGAGTTGGCACAAAATGGATACGACATCGTTGCAGTTGCGCGCCGCCGAGAACTTCTTGAGTCTCTTGCGAGCGAACTTCAAAAGTTTGACGCGCAGACACGAGTTGTTGTTGCCGATCTGAGCACGGGTGCTGGTGTGCAGAGTGTCATTGATGCCGCGATCAACGCCGATTTTTTGGTGCTGAACGCCGGCATCACGCGTGCAGCGCGAGTAGGCACAATACCAAAAGACGAAATTGCAAACCTAAACACGCTGCTGGCAACTGGTGTCGTCGAAGTCTGCGAAGCAATCGTGCCCCAAATGGTGCAACGCAAGACTGGAGATGTTGTAATCGTCTCAAGCATTGCCGCGTTCACCCCGATGCCAAAATCGGCGCTTTACGCTGCGGCTAAAACTTATGTGATGTCTTACGGTCGCAGTTTGAACCTAGAAGTTCGTAGTTCGGGCGTGCGAGTTTGTGTCATCTGCCCTGGATATGTGCGAACCGAATTGCATCAGCATGCTGGACTCGCACATTTGCGCCAGCAAGTGCCGAAGTGGCTGTGGATTAATTCTCACGATGTTGTGCGCTCCGCACTAGACGGTCTGCGCAAAAACAAAAGCGTTGTCGTGCCAGGTCTCGTTTATCGTTTGACCAAACCGTTACTTGGCTCAAGAGTTGCACAAGCAATTTGGCAAAGCACGACTAAACGCAACTAATTAGTCGACTTGTCACGCAGGTGGCGACCGACATAGGCGATAACAATTTCGTTCGTATTTATGTCGTGATAAAAATGAATTCGTGCGTCGCCGCAGCGAATATGTGGCTTGGCCAGGACATTTTCGCCCTTCCACTCGATTGCATAATCTTGCGCGTAACGATGTTCGGCTTCGTCGCTAATCGACGCGGCAAAATTGCTGAGTTGTTGATTGCAGTAAATATTAAAAACATTTGGAGCAAAATCACCGCGTTGCAATCTTGCCGCAAGATTGTTTAGTTCTACTAAGTTTGAGTAGATTCGTCGACCGTTCATCAGATGAGACTCATTTGCTGCCGAAATTGCACGTTGATGAAAAATTATATTCGGTAAGTTTTTTTGGGCAAACGCAATTGCATCTGAAACACGATCTAGATAACTCTTGTCGTCTTCCATCATCAAGAAAGTTGCTAGTTGCGAATAAGCGCGATCTCTCTCTTCGGTCTTTTGTGCGCTGAGCATGTCTGTCAGAGTTGCATTTTCAAGAAGGCTTGCATTCTCTTCGAGTAATTCTTTAACAGTGTTGTTCAGGTCAATATTTTCTTGCTGTAGCCCCGACTGTGGCGACGATATTTCTGTTTTTGGCGCTTGTTTAGTTTTCTCTACTTGCACAATTCTGCGCGACTGCGATAAAACAAGAGTCGCAAGTGAGCCGACCGACGCAGCGATCAATTGATTAACAACTTCATCATCGTCTTGCTGATGAAATTTCTCAGGTGCGGCGCCTCGTGGCCAAATAATAGTTATCCAACCCGAGCCGATAGCTTT
>CALACK010000086.1 GCA_937890395.1 uncultured Acidimicrobiaceae bacterium
CGCCAAGCAAAGTTCAAGGGCGAATAAATGACTAGTGAGAAAGTCGTTGACTTCAATGAAGTTGTGATTGTCTACGATAATTTTCCGGCTATTGCCGGAGCAACGTTTTGTGTCAACGCCGGAGAAATCATTTTGTTGCAAGGACCCAACGGTGCCGGCAAAACAACTTTGCTTCGGGCATGCGCGGGTCTTTTGCCAATCGCCCGCGGTGATGCAAGTGTTTTAGGTTGCGACTTGCGAAGCGATCGATCGGCTGTTAGATCGCGTGTCGGTTTGCTAGGTCATGCAAACGGATTATTTCAAGATCTCACAGTCTTAGAAAATATGTCATTCTGGTCACGACTAGTTGGTGCAAACAAGACAGATATTGACCAGGCAATGGATGCGATGGGTTTATCGGGTCGTCTGAGTGAAACACCAGTTGCAAAACTTTCTGCGGGTCAGCGGCGCAGGTGTGCACTCGCATCACTAATCGTGCGTCGTGCGCAATTATGGCTATTAGACGAGCCACACGCAGGTCTTGATGCACAAGGCCGTGATGAGTTAGACGCAACTCTTCGTGCAGCGCGCGATGCAGGAGCAACTGTGATATTTGCATCGCATGAAATTGAGCGAGCGCGGGCATTAGCGACGCGTAGTTTGTTAGTTACAGCTGGCACGGTCAAGACAGCATGAAAAAATCAACTGGTAGAGGTCGCGTAGTCAGCGCAGTATTCATTAAAGACTTACGAATCGAAGCACGCAGTCGAGTAGTAACGAATCAAGTACTGCCATTTGCTGGCTTAATCATGATCATGTTTGCTTTTGCTCTTGACAATGATGATGTTTTGCAACGCGTAGCTGGTGGCTTGATATGGCTGGCAACAATTTTTTCGTTATTCGTAATCGTGCAAAGGTCTTTTGCAATTGACACAGATGACTCGGCACTTGATTCTTTACGCGTTGCGGGTATTGATCTTTCGGCAGTATTTCTCGGTAAAGCACTCGCGCTGACCTTGCAGCTGGTAGCACTTGATGTGGTGTTGATTGCATCTGCGTTTTTGCTATATCAAGTACAAGTTTCAGCTGTCGGAATAGTGCTGTTAGTCACTTGTGTCACCTGCGCGACAACTGGATTGGGCTTCGTGGGTACGCTTTACGGCGGGCTCACTGCAGGTGCAAATGGTCGCGAAACTTTACTTCCGTTGCTGTTATTGCCAGTAGTGGCGCCGGTTCTCATTGCTGCAACACGAGCCACCGAAGCGGCTTTTGGCAGTGGTGGAGCAGCAACTTCTGAAGGTTGGGCCTGGGTTGGCCTGCTGACAATTTTTGCCGCAGTGTTTGGTATCGGAGGATCATTGGCTTTCGGGCCGTTGATCGACGAATAATACGCGCGAATAAACACGTTTTAGTTATTACGGTCTAATAGTTACGGAGTCAGCTTAAAAATGTCAC
>CALACK010000087.1 GCA_937890395.1 uncultured Acidimicrobiaceae bacterium
GCTGCATACTCTGCGTCAAAAGCAGCAGTTATCGGACTTACTAAATCAGCCGGAAAAGAACTTGCTACAGAAGGCATTTTGGTTAATTCAATTGCACCTGCGGTAATCAGCACTCCAATAAATCAGAAGACTGATCCAAAAGTTCTTGAATATATGATCGCAAAAATCCCTATGTCACGAGTAGGACAACCTGAAGAAGTTGCTGCCCTCGTATCTTGGCTCGCTTCAGAGGAGTGCAGTTTTTCAACAGGTGCCTGTTACGACATTTCAGGCGGAAGGGCAACTTACTAATGAGTGAAAAATTTTTGGTAACTGGCGCAAATGGATGCATCGGAGCATGGGTAGTTAAACAACTGCTTGAGCAGGACATCGAAGTTACTGCATTTGATCTAAAGGCCGATGAGCATCGCCACCTTTTAATAAATAATGGATCAATGCCAAAAGCTAATTGGGCATTCGGCGACTTAACCGTTGCTCAAGATGTAGAAGATGCGATGGCGGGGGTGACGCATGTGGTTCATCTTGCAGCACTTCAAGTGCCTTTTTGTCGAGCGAACCCTGCGCTCGGTGCAAGCGTAAACGTAGTTGGCACAGTAAACATATTTGAGGCAGCAAAAAAACTTGGCGTAAAAAATATAAGTCATGCGAGCAGCATCGCGGTGTTCGGATTGGCCGCAGATTATCCAGACGAAAAACTTTCTCTAGACGCACAGCGACTGCCAACGACACTTTACGGTGTCTACAAAACCGCAGCCGAAGATGTAGCCAAAGTTTATTGGAATGAATATGGCATCCGAAGTGTCGGGCTTAGACCGCACACTGTATTCGGGCCTGGTCGCGACCAAGGTATGACATCGCAACCAAGCGTTGCAATAGAAAAAGCAACGAAGAAAGAAAAATTTCATGTTGAGTACGGAGGTGTACTTGATTTTCAATATGCACCAGACGTTGCAGCTGCGTTCATTCTTGCAGCGCGAACAAACGTAGATGGTGCACCTGTCGTAAATATAAACGGTCACGTAGTCGGGGTATCAGATTTTGTTGAAATAGTTAAAGCCGTTAGCGGTTTTGAAGATTTGACATATGGGACAAATCAACTTCCAGTCGTCTACTCCGCGGACGCGCAGGATTGGATTGACCTCGCGTCTCCCCCACCCGCAACTGGCCTTGAAATTGCTATCGCTGAATCTCTAGAAGTGTTCTCCAAGTCAGCTAGTTAATAACAGAAACAGGATGCAACCATGAAGCTCTTAAGAGTCGGTTCAATCGGAAATGAAAAGCCAGTCGTAATTCCAACAGGTTCAACTGAAAGTTACGACGCCTCAAGCATCTTCGCTGACTTTGATCGAGATTTTTTTGAAGCTAACGGAGTTGAAAAATTAAGAGTCGCGGTCAGCGATGGAAAATTGCCAAAAATCGACATCTTGAATAAACGAATTGGGGCTCCGTTATCTGACCCTCAAAAAATTGTGTGTATCGGGCTGAACTATCGCGAGCATGCGCGCGAAGGAAACATGGAGATTCCAAAAGAGCCAATTATCTTCATGAAAGCGCCAAATACGATCATCGGTCCAAACGATGAAATTATTATTCCACGACTCTCTGCAAAAACTGATTGGGAGGTTGAGCTTTGCGTCGTAATCGGTAAACAGGCGAAATACCTGAACAGCCCGCAAGAAGCACTTGAATATGTTGCTGGTTATGCCGTTTCAAATGATGTTTCTGAACGAGAATTTCAACTTGAGCGTGGCAGCCAATGGGATAAAGGCAAGTCATGCGAGACTTTCAACCCACTTGGCCCGTGGATAGCAACGACCGACGAAGTAAGCGACCCGCAAAATCTTAAACTTTGGTTGAAGATTAATGGTGCTGAAGAACAGTCAAGTAACACTTCTGACATGATTTTTGACGTTGCTCACCTGATTTGGTACACAAGCCAATTCATGGTTTTAGACCCGGGCGACATGATCAACACTGGTACGCCTCAAGGCGTTGGCAACGGCAAAAAACCGCCTAGATATTTGAAGGCTGGCGACGTTGTCGAACTTGGTATTACTGGGCTAGGCGAACAAAAACTTACTGCAGCCAACAGTAAATAGTTTTATTTGATGGCTTGATCAGAGCCGATCAGCGCGTAAATAGGTTGGTCGCCTTCAAATTAAAAATTAGCAGGGTTTGAAGTTCTCCGTCAAGTTGATCAGAAGTCGCGTGCCGTATGCGGTAGCACCGCGTTGCAACCATCCT
>CALACK010000088.1 GCA_937890395.1 uncultured Acidimicrobiaceae bacterium
TCACCACAATCATCACCACAATCATCACCACAATCATCGCGAAAGGTTTCGAACACCGGCACACAGGCAACTCGTGTTATCGGTGCTCTCGCGATTGTCGTAATGATTTGGGTTGTGATCAGCGGCCTCGTGCTCACTCCGGCCGATGTTGTGCAAGGCGAGTCAGTTCGAATCATGTATGTCCATGTTCCTTCTGCATGGATTGCTTACGTTGCATTCATCGTCACGGCAATCGCATCAGCATTTTATATTTTTACCAAACGTCACTCGCTCGGTTTTGATCGCGTTGCTGGCGCATCGGCAGAAGTCGGCGTGATGTTTATGGCAATCACATTGATCACAGGCAGTTTGTGGGGTCGACTTACATGGGGAGAGTTTTGGCAGTGGGATCCACGACTCACGACAACGGCTTTTCTATTTGTTACTTACATCGGCTATCTCGCCGTGCGCCGTCTTGATGGCTCAATTGGGCAGCGTGCAAAACGCTCTGGTGTGGTCGCGTTGCTGGCAGTGCTTGAGATTCCGCTCGTACATTTCAGCGTTGTGTTTTGGCGCAGTCTTCATCAGGGCGCAACAGTTCTCAATCCAAACGGTGATGTCAAAATGGATGATCTGATGCTGTTTACATTATTCAGCGGGGTAATTGGGTTTACCCTCGTGTTCGTGTGGCTCGTTTTGCATCGCCAGCGCACAATGTTGTTGAGCGATCTTGCAATTGAACGCGCGATCGATAACGCAATTCTTGAGCGTCAAAATGAAGGTGTCGGCCAATAATGCAAAATGCTGGGTTCATTATTGCTTCATACCTTTTAACGATTGGCTCGGTTTTATTGTTCGCAGTTGTTACTTTGCATCGCGCTAGAGAGTCGGCAGAACTTATTGAAGATAAACACAAACCATGGATCTGACACCGCGACCCCAAGCACAGCGGCCAAAGCGTCGTCGTTTGATGCCAATCATCGTGTTGTCGCTAGTTGGTCTAGGTGGTGCAATAATCGTCACCCAGTTTCTTTCTTCGGCAATTGATTATTACTGCAATGTCGATGAGCTGGGTGTGCGTTCTGGTTGTGATACCGAAAATAGACTGCGGGTGCAAGGCACTGTTGAACAAAGCTCGTTGGCAAAGAGTGCAAACACGACAGAATTTACACTTGTCTTTAATGGCAAATCGTTAGATGTGATTTATTCTGGTGACCCCGGTGGAGTTTTTCAAGAATGTATTTCAGTGGTTGCTCACGGGCGACTGATTAATGGTGTGCTTGAGTCAAATCGAATCGAAGTTAAACACTCGAACGAGTATGAGGCGAAAAACAAAGATCGAATAGAGAAACCCGGGAGTGCGGCGTGCTCGCAAGTGCAGGGATAACCGGCACGATCGGACGCGCATTATTGCTCGTCGGTTTAATTGGCTCAGTGTTTGGCGCATTCGCCGCCATAACCGGCGTGCGAAATAACGAACCACGAGTTGTCCGTTTAGTTTCAAGGTTCGCAGTGCTGGCATTTGCGTCGGCCCTTGGAGCCTTCGCAGTCATGGAGTACGCGATGATAACTCGCGACTTCTCTTTGGCATATGTGCAGAAAGTTGGCTCGTGGTCAACGCCGGCTTTATACAACTTCGCGGCGGTCTGGAGTGCACTCGAAGGATCAATCTTGATGTGGGTGTTAATTCTTTCGGGTTACACGCTGGCTGTTTGTTTTTGGATGCGCAAACGATTGAACGAATCACTTGCCGCATCGGCGATGGCAGTGATGTTGATTGTGCTGGCATTTTTTTTCCTAGTTTCATTTTTTCCGGCAAATCCATTTGCGCTTGGCGCACCAGGAGTTTTAGATGGGCCAGGACCTAACCCGTTATTGCAGAATCACATTCTGGTGATGTTTCATCCACCGATTTTGTATCTCGGTTACGTCGGTGTCACTGTGCCATTTGCATTTGCAATCGCTGCACTGGTCACAGGTCGAGTTGGTGAGGGTTGGCTAATCGCAACACGACGCTGGTCGCTTTTCGCCTGGGGGTTTTTGACATTTGGTATTGCGCTCGGTAGTTGGTGGAGCTATGAAGTTCTTGGATGGAGTGGCGTTTGGGCGTGGGACCCAGTTGAAAACGCATCGCTTCTGCCGTGGATAACGGGCACCGCATACATTCACTCAGTGTTGGTGCAAGAGCGACGTGGAATGTTGCGTGTGTGGAATATCTCATTATTAGTTGCCACTTTCAGCTTGACAATTCTTGGAACTTTCTTAACACGCTCGGGAGTATTAAATAGTGTGCATGCGTTTAGTGAGAGCGGTATCGGTGCGTGGTTTCTTTCGTTCTTTGCAGTCGTATTAGTGGTTTCAGTTTTTTTGATTGGCTGGCGCGGTGACAAACTACGCAGCCCAGGCATAATTGACTCGCCCTTATCGCGCGAGGCAGCATTCTTGGCGAATAATGTTTTATTTGCAGTCTTTGCGTTTATTGTTTTGCTTGGCACCGTGTTTCCATTAATCATCGAAGCGTTGCAAAATCGTCAGATCGCTGTTGGAGCACCATTTTTTGATCGACTTACAGTGCCAATTGGTATTGCATTACTTACATTGATGTCTATTGCCCCGGTGTTGCCGTGGCGTAAAGCATCAGCTGAAACTTTGCAGACAAGATTATTTTGGCCGATGTGGTCTGGCATCGCAGCTCTCGTTGCGAGTCTTGCTTTAGGCGCTTACGGTCTGGCACCGCTACTAACTTTCACTCTCGGTGGAGTTTCAGGCGGCGCAGCATTGCGTCAAGTCGTTCTCGCCACACGCCGGCAAGGTTTACGCGGGCTCGTTGGTCGAGCGAATGGCGGGATGATTGTGCATCTCGGCGTAATTCTTATCGCCGTAGCACTTGGGGCATCAAACAGTTACAGCAAGAGCCAAGAACTCTCGTTAGTCGTAGGCGTGCCTGCAACTTTCGCTGGGCATAGTTTTGAGTTAACCGATGTGATTGAAGTGCGCGATGATCGAAGCGTAAGTGTCAAAGCTCGCGTGATCGTTGATGGCGACAAAACATACGAGCCAGCAATAACTAAGTACACGCGCATCGGGATGAATGTCGGCACACCTTCGGTAAAAGCTTCACTCACAAGTGATATTTATTTGACACTTGAGCCACCTGTTCGCCAAGATTCAAATACAGCACGTATCAAAGTGTTTATCAAGCCAATGATCACATGGTTATGGATTGGCACAATGTTGATGGCCGTCGGAACTTTTCTTGCGGCGTTTCCTGGTCGTCGGCGCCGACCGACCGACGCAACGAGCGCGCCAGTTTTAGTTAATGAGAAAATTCAAAATTGATTATGAGTTCGAAACATCGTTTTAAGCGTCGTTCTAAATATGCGTTCTAAATATCTCGTCAAGATCGTGTCGAGTGTTGTTGCGCTTGTTCTTGTGTCGTTACTTTGGGTTTTAATTGTTTCTAAACCAAACGACGGCCAAGTTGCGCGTTCACCACTTCTTGGCCAACCCGCGCCGTCAATTGTTACTGCGACAATTGATGATCAGCCGTTTGATCTTCAGCGTCGCAAAGGCTCGTGGGTTGTTTTCAATTTTTTTAATTCAACTTGTGTTCCTTGCATCAATGAGCACCATTTGCTAGTTGACTTTGCAAACCGTGAAGCGACCAATGACAACGGCGCCGAGTTGTACACGGTCGTCAATGACGACAGCGATGATGCGGTGCGAAATTTCTTTTTAAAAAATGGCGGTGATTGGGCAAAGTTGAAAGATGAAAACGGTGCAATCGCGGTGGCGTTTGGCGTTGCTCGTGTTCCTGAAACTTGGGTTATTGATCCAAACGGATTAGTGCGACTCAGAGTTACGGGCGAGTTGAGTGAAGGTTTACTTGAAGCACAACTAGACAAATTGCGCGAAGAGTTCACATCATGAAAACAAGAAAATCTGTTTGGCTAGCAATGTTGTTGCTGGTGTGTTTGCTCTTGGCGTTTGGTGCAACTCGCTCTGGTGGTCCACAGACCCAGCAAGATCGCATTGATTTGGTCACATCACATTTGGCGTGTCCAACGTGTTCGGGTGAGAGTGTTTTTGTATCGCGTGCCTCTGCCGCCGAGGCAATTCGCACCGAAGTTGCTCGACAAGTTGGTGCTGGCATTCGCACAGACGACGAAATCATTAGCTACATCGAGCAGCGTTTCGGCAGTCAAGTTCTATTGGTTCCGCGATCAACAGGTCTCGATTCGTTGGTTTGGTCGCTGCCAGCAGCGGTTTTAATAATTGCGTTGTCTCTATTGGTTGGCGCATTTGCACGGTGGGGTCGTCGCACGCCTGGTGCTCCAAGCGTCGCTGATGAGACGCTGGTTAAAAATGCTCTCGCTGAGCCATCGCAAGATGACAACGAAAGTTAATTCTTGTGGATAAATCAGATGCAAACATTGAAGGTCTCATAGATCAGCGAAAATTTTTATTGCAGTCGTTGCGCGATCTAGACGCCGAATTTGAAGCTGGCGATTTAGACCTTGATGACTACAACTCTCTGCGTTCAGATTATGTAGCACGCACCGCACAAGTTATTAGAGAACTTGAATCACCACAACCGACTAGCTCAATTCGTGAAAATACCAAGTCAACCAAACGAGCTCGTCAAACAATGGTCACACTGTTTTTGGTATTGATAGTTGCAACTGGAGCAGGCTGGTTAGTGGCGCATCAGTCGGGTCAGCGACTCTCAGGTCAGTCGTTATCTGGCGGTATCGAAGACTCAACCGCATCATTATTGTCGCGAGCCAGAGCCACGAATTTTGTAGATCCACAAGCAGCAATTGAGTTGTATTCACAGGTACTTGGTCTAGACCCAGATAATGTCGAGGCACTCACGTATCGCGCTTGGTTGTTGGCGCTCATCGCGCGTGGTGCTGGCAGCGAAATCAAACAACTTGCATTTTTGTCCGCATCAAGCGATCTCGAGAAAGCGATAAAACTTGATGCCAATTATCCAGACGCGCATTGCTTTCTCGGCATTGTTCGGTTTCGCCTTGCAGGCGATGCCATTGGCTCTCGCGAGCAACTAACAATATGCGAATCGCAAAATCCGCCAGCAGAAGTGAAAAGTTTTGTTGATTCAATAATCGCCGAAGTTGACGCAGCGATTGCGGGCTGAGCTAAATATTACAGTGGCGGCACTGTTATTACGGCGGCACTGTTATTGCGGCGACGATATTACTGCGGCGGCGCAATCACAACGGCAGATTTGAAGCCGTTTTTTGTGCGCTCGACTACCCACACCGTGGCTTTGCGCCAATCTGGTTTAGAGTAAATTTCCATTCCGCGTCGTTGCAAAATTTTAATTGCCTCAGGAATCATGTCACCATGACTTGAGATAACTGTCGAATCTTGGGCATCTTCAAGAAGTTCGATCATCTTGGCAACATCCCCGTCCTCAAATAATCTTTGATCAGTAACGATTTTAATTTTCGTTGCTTTGCTAAGGGGCTCGAGAGTTTGCATACATCTGACGGCCGGACTCGAAATTAAAGAGCTTGGCTTTAGGTCAATAAGCTTTTCTGCAATAGCCTGTGACTGCTCCCAACCTTTGTCGCTCAGAGGTCGCAGGGTGTCCGGGCCATCCCATTCGCTCCGTTTTCCGGCTTTGGCATGGCGCACTATGTAAAGAGTCACCGCCAAAATTTATCCTATGAATCTTTGATTAATGCATTGCCGGAATATTTAAGGCACAATTACACGATGGGATTCTTTGATCGAAATCGTGATGAACTAGCCGCAAAAGGTTTTGACGAATCTCGGCTTCCACCTGGGCAGTATTTAACTGATCGGTTTCCAGTTCTTCACGTTGGCGATGTGCCAACTTACAAACCAGGCGAGTGGAGTTTGACAATTGACGGTTTGGTTGACGAGCCGTTTACTTTGTCGTTAGACGAACTACGAGCATTGCCTTCGACAGAAATTAAAACAGATATTCATTGCGTAACTAAATGGTCGAAGTTCGACATGGTCTGGGCCGGAGTGCGTGTGCGCGATTTATTTGAAAAAGCAAAGATTTCAAACAATGCGACACATGTGATGGGTCATGCCGAATATGGCTACACCGCCAACGTGCCACTTGCCGACTTAATGCGTGATGATTCATTGGTCGTATATCAATACGAAGGCGAAGACATCGAGCCGATTCATGGTGGCCCCGTTCGACTATTAGTTCCGCAGTTGTATTTTTGGAAATCACCAAAGTGGTTGCGTCGCCTTGAACTTTGTGACGCCGATGCCCCAGGTTTCTGGGAGCAAAATGGATACCACATGTATGGCGATCCGTTTTTAGAACAACGTTTCTGGGGCGACTAGTTTTTAAATTGTTTTTCGTTAAATAGTCGTCGCACAAAAAGTATCGCCCATCGGCAACGATGAAGACAGTTCAGGATTCGTGTCGCCATACAACGCAGTCAACATTCCTTTGACCATGCCACGATCAACTGCACAAATCACAGGATGCTCAATTGCGAGTTCGCCGAACGGGCAATGATTATTTACAATTCGTAATTGGTTGTTGCGCTGATCGGTGTGAGCAGCAAATCCGTGCGCGGTTAATGCATCCGCAACAGCCTGCATTGCAGACCGCAAAGATCTCTGAGTCGTGGTGATGTCGTAGCCGGTCAAACTTGTTGCCATTGCTCGACCATATTGCTGGCCAACTTCTTCTGCCATCACAGTTGCCGCTTCGGGTGAAAGCAAAGTCAACGCTTTACCTAAAAGTGAAAGCACAAGGTCGTCGCTGCGAACTGGAAACTCTAAAGTTTGGTTTGGATTAGTCGCTCGGTAGTGCTTTGATGGTCGACCTGCTCCTGCGCCATCATTGCGAGAGACCTCAACTTCGAGATACCCACCGGCTGCGAGTTTGTCTAAGTGGTGTCGGGCAACATTTGGGTGAAGTTCAAATTTCTCGGCAACTTCGCTTGTGGTAACGCCATTTTCTGTTTCGCGAGTGAATAAATATATTGCTCGACGCGTTGGGTCACCGAAGGCAGATGTGATTGCCGACACGGTCGCAGTGAAGTCACCATTATTAAGTTCTTTAGTTGCGCTCGGCGGTTTGATAGCCACGACGGATATTCTACCTATGCTCGTAGTGTTAATTATTAACACTTATAGTTCGAATTGATCGGAACCAAACCCACTATGTCTTTGCCAAGTATTGAACAACTAATTGATGCGCTGCGACCAGTGCAAGACCCAGAACTGCATCGCTCAATTGTTGATTTGGGCATGGTGCGTGATGTTGAAATCAATCCATCGGGCGCCGTATCACTAACTGTCGTATTGACTATTTCAGGTTGTCCGCTTCGAAACGAAATTCAACAGCGAGTCAACACGGCATTGCGCGCCCTTGATGGAGTAAAAGATGTTGCATTGAACTTTGGTGTGATGACAGATGCCGAGCGAGCCAAAGTGCGCGAACTTGTGCACGGTGACCCAGGTGCGACCGCGGGCAGCACACCGGCGCAAGGGCATTCAGAAGGTCGAAAGATTTCGTTTGCGCAACCGGGTTCAAAGACTCGCCCAATTTTGATTTCGTCGGGCAAAGGTGGTGTTGGCAAGAGCAGTGTCACAACAAATCTCGCGGTCGCACTTGCAACTGCTGGTTACAAAGTTGGCGTCGTCGATGCCGATATTTACGGATATTCGATTCCGCGAATGCTTGGCACTGATCGCGACCCAGTTGTAATTGACAATATGTTGTTGCCGCCAGAGGCGTGGGGTGTGCGTTGCATCTCAATTGGATATTTCGTTCCTGAAGGTCAGGCAGTTGTATGGCGCGGACCAATGTTGCACAAAGCACTCGAACAATTTCTCACAGATGTCTATTGGGATGAGCCAGATTTCTTGCTGATTGACATGCCGCCAGGTACTGGCGACATTGCGTTGAGTCTTAGTCAATACCTACCGCGCGCAGAAGTTCTTGTCGTGACTACACCACAATTGGCTGCCCAAAAAGTTGCACGACTTTCGGCGGCGATGGCGGTGAAAGTAAATCTTCCTGTGCGCGGAATCATCGAAAATATGTCGTGGTTTATCGGTGAGGATAAAAAGCGATATGAACTATTTGGTTCGGGTGGTGGGCAATTGCTGGCTGATGAATTAAAAGTTCCGTTGCTGGCTCAAATACCACTTCTTGAAGAACTTCGTGAAGGTGGTGACACTGGCCGACCAATTTCGGCAATTTCACCAGAATCTGAAGTTGGTCTTATTTTCGCTCAACTTGCCAAGCGAATTGCCGAAGACATGAAACCAAAGAAAGTTTTTAGCGCTGCGCTCAAAGTTAACTAGTTAGCCAACCGCTCTTGCGCCTAGTGTGGCAAGGGTTAATAAAATAGTAATAAAATAGTAATAAATCAACAACATAAAAATTCAACGAAAGAAGTACAAAGTGGATATTCGAATTGGCGTGACGCAGGCCCCACGAGAAATTTCTCTTGAAATGGCAGACGACGAAAATGTACATGCAAAGATTCGTGCCGCTGTTGAAGCAGCACTTGAAGGCAAGTCTGCAGTTCTTTGGCTGACCGACAAGCGTGGCAAAGAAACTGCAATTCCTTCAGCGAAGATTGCTTTTGTCGAATTTGGTGCACCGAACGGTGACCGCAAGATGGGATTTGGCAGCTGACACTGCCCGCTTTGTTAGACCGCCAACTTCTCTTCATCACTGGAAAGGGCGGCGTCGGTAAATCAACTGTTGCCGCATCACTTGGTCGAGCCGCTGTCGCTCAAGGTAAGCGAGTTTTGTTGTGCGAGATGGATGCCAAAGGCGCGCTATCGACTTTGCTTCAAACAAGTGAACTGAGTTTTACTCCGCGCGAGATCTCACCGAATTTGTCAGCGATGACGATGAACACGCAAGATGCGCTGCGTGAATATGTCTCCATTTTTTTGAAGACTCCGTTTGTTGCGGCGATTCCTGGTCTGGCTGGAATCTTTGATTTCGTTGCAGATGCTGCGCCTGGAGTGAAAGAAGTATTAGTTGTTGGCAAACTTTGCTACGAAGTTCGTAAAGGCAACTACGACATTGTGATTGTCGATGCCGAATCAACTGGGCACATTGTTGCCCAAGTTGCAGCCCCAACAACTCTGCGCAATTTTGTACCACTTGGGCCATTGAACGAACAAACTAAATGGATGACGGCAATTCTCGAAGACTCACAAAAAACAGGAGTCGTCGTTGTAACAACCTGCCAAGAGATGGCAGTTAACGAGGCTTTAGAACTAGTCGAGGCATTGCAAACTAAAACTAAAGTTAGCGCTGCCGCGATAATCGTCAATCGTGTGCCCTCAGAAATTTTTACAAAATCGCAAGAAATAGTTTTCAGTCAGTTGAATCAGGTTGCAGTGAAATCCTTTATTGTTAAGAAAACTGGTTCGAGCATTGATCTTTCGCTTCAGGCATCGGGCCTGGCTCGGGCTCGACGCAATCTCGCAACGCATCACATTGCTACTTTGCGCAGTGGGCTTGCCAAACTTGATCCAATTAAAGAGTTATTACTGCTGCCAGATTTTTCATATCAGCCGCCAGATTTACTTGTCTCAAAATTATCGAGCGAACTTGAAGCAGAACTCTCGTGACAACAGTTGCTGAATTGATTCAACGCGACGGGCTAATTATCGTTTGCGGATCAGGTGGAGTGGGTAAAACATCAATTTCAGCAGCGTTAGGTGTACTGGCTGCAACCCAAACCAATAAACGCGTATTGGTCTTGACGGTTGATCCCGCCAAGCGACTCGCTAATGCGCTCGGACTCCGTGAGTTTGGCAATGTTGAGGTTCAGATCACAAGTGATTTGTTTAAAACAAGCAAAACAAAGTTACGCGGATCATTATCAGCGGGGATGATTGACACGAAAGCAAGTTGGGATGATCTAATTTCTCGCCACGCACCAGACGAGGCAACGCGAAACAGCGTGCTTCAGAACTCGCTGTACAAAAATCTCACTGAGAGGTTTGTACATAGTCACGATTACATCGCTATCGAGCGTCTATATCAAGCACACTCTTCAGGTGCTTACGACCTGATAGTTGTTGACACACCGCCATCACGTAATGCACTAACTATTTTGGATGCACCAAAACGAATGCAGGACTTCTTTTCAAGTCGGTTACTTAAGTTGTTGACGGCAAACTCTCAGTGGCAATTACTGGCGCTTGCAGCAAAACCGTTTTACGAAATCGCCGATCGTTTACTCGGCAAAGGACTGTTGCGAGATGTTGCCGAGTTCTTTACTTTATTTAGAACGATGGAGGCTGGTTTTGTTGAACGAGCGAAAAAAGTTGAGGCTTTGTTGCACGACTCTAAAACTTCGTTCGTAATCGTTACCACTCTTGAAGACGCGCCACTTAGTGAAGCTGAGTTTCTCAGCGCTGCACTTAAAGAGCGTAAATTCTCAACTCATTTGGCGATTGCGAATCGAGTAATTCCAAAAGAACTTCAAGGTGGAGCATTGACTGAGCAGGCACATGTTCTAAATGATGCACGGCAAAACACTGAATTCATTAGTGAACTCGCTGACGTATTGGTTAATACAGATGCATCTTCAGGCACATCTTCAGACATCGATGAAGCGAATCTCTCGAAACTGTTAACCCAGACCCTAGAGACCATTCAAAACTATGCGCTAGCGACAACGCAGATTTCCGAGATGCAGTCCACGTTGTTAGACCGCGTTGCAGGATTCGCCGATCATTTTGCTGTTGCGCCAATGCTTGAAAGTGATATCGCAGACATAAATGGCTTGGTCACGCTTGGTGAAAATCTAAATATCGTTTGAGCGAACGCTGATCAGGCAGACTTAGAGCACCAACTATGCCAACGCTTGTCGAAATAGCTCACGAACTCGGCAGCACTGTTGAGCGCGAATTAGACCACCTTGGTGCGCTCGTTTCAGAGTGGGGAATGCTCGCAGATTTTTGTTTCGCCGACATGCTGCTTTATCTACCGACCAATGACAAACAATGGATTGTTGCAGCACAGGTGCGCGCCGCCACTGGTCAAACTCTTTACGAAACTGATTTAGTTGGTTTGACTGCCGAGTCGGTAGAGGCGGCGATGATCTCTCAAGCATTTACAACGCAAATGGTTGTAACCGGTGAAATTCTTATTTTGTCGCAGGTTGACCCTGTGAGTTTGATGGCAATTCCGGTGCTTTGCGATGACCGAGTAATCGCCGTGTTGACTCGCGAGTGGTCAACACGCAGCGGTCGAAAACCTGGACAGCTTGAACTAACTTACCTAGCGATTTTTGATGATTTCTCGAAAATGATTTCAACCGGATTGTTTCCATTTGAAGGTCGCGTCGCGGACGCAACTGTTGCTCCACGAGTTGGTGATGGTGTAATTGTTTTAGATGCTGATGCTCGCGTTCGCTATGCATCACCAAACGCAGTGTCGGCAATGCACCGTGTTGGAGTGAATACAAATGCAGTTGGGCAAAGTTTGGCGGAACTTGGAGTCGCACAAACTGCAGCTAGAAATGCTTTTGAGCGACGCGAGCCAGTTGTCGAAGAGTTCGAGCAGACTTCTGAAGTCACGTTGCTAACTCGTACCATACCGACACTCAAGCGACTCGGTGGTGGCGTTGTCGTAACTGGCGGAGTGGTGTTGTTGCGCGATGTTTCAGAATTGCGTCGCCGTGATCGCTTGCTACTTACTAAAGATGCAACAATTCGTGAAATTCACCATCGCGTAAAAAATAATCTGCAGACAATTTCGTCTTTGCTGAGACTTCAAGCGCGCAGGCTTAAAAGCGAAGAGGCAATTTCTGCCATTGGCGAATCGGTGCGACGAATTAGAACCATCGCACTCGTACATGAAACTCTGTCACATGAGGCTGGCGAAGATATTTCGTTTGTCGAAATCGTACGACCATTATTACGACTTGTCGAAGAGGGTCTCCAATCGACTGATCGACCAGTGAAGTTCAATGTTCAAGGTGATGGTGGACGGTTACCGGCCACGATTGCGACGCCATTGTCGGTTGTGATACTTGAACTTTTGCAAAATGCAGTTGACCATGGGTTTCCCGAGGGCAGCGCGGGTGGATCAGTTCTTGTGTTACTCAGTCACGATGATGAATCATTAAATATTCGTGTAACTGATAATGGTCGTGGCTTAAGTAAAGATTTTGATATCAAAGCGGCTACTGGTTTGGGTTTGTCGATTGTTCGAACACTTGTTACTACTGAATTAGCAGGCACGATTCAGATGCGACCGGCTTTGGTTGATGACTCAGTTGGTGAACTCAAAATTACGATTAATGGGGCTGGAACTATTGTTGACTTGAAAATTCCTTTTACAGGAGAATAAATTATTTTTCTGTCTGTTTAAACTGAGGCAATTAAAGAATTAGGCGAGTAGGCGAGAGCTTCGTCGCTCGGCCGCACGCTGGCGTCGAATGTCCCGACGTTCATCTTCTGACATGCCGCCCCAAATACCCCAGTCCTGGTTTGTTTCAAGAGCAAAATCCAGGCATTTTCCACGAACTAAACATTCATCACAAACAACTTTGGCTTCCGAAATTTGCACTAGAGCGTTGCCAGTTGTACCAACCGGAAAAAACAATTCTGGGTCGGTGTCTTTGCAAGAAGCTTCTCGCCTCCATGAATAGTCAGCTGATCCAAGGGCAAGGCTTGTTGCGAGAAAAGACATTTGTTACTCCCCCTAAAATTTAAAAACCGATAAATCTGTTCTTACTGCGCTCAGACTAGAGAACAATTAGAGCGTTAGCAATGAAAAAAGAAAATATTAAATAGTTTTTATTTGGTGTAACTCGCGAACCTTCTCTTGTAGCCTGCGGGCGTGACCCAAGTTCTGGCACATCGCGGTGCTTCTAAGGTCGAGCAAGAAAATACAACGACGGCATTTCGTCGAGCCCTCGAAATGGGGGCAAATGCGGTCGAACTAGACGTTCGCCGTTGCGCAACCGGAGAACTAATTGTTCACCACGACGCGAAGTTGAGTGATGGTCGGGCAATTATTGACACCCAAAAAAATGATCTGCCAGGCTACATTCCGACGCTAAACGATGCGTTAGACGCATGCGGATCAATGTGGGTGAATATTGAGATCAAAAATGATTCGAGCGAGCCAGACTTTGATCCGAGCGAGCAAATTACTCATGAAGTAGTTAAATTCTTGAGGCAACGCGGGTCTATAGAAAAGTGGCTAATTTCATCCTTTCGCCGCGAAACAGTAGACGCTGTGCGAAAGTTAATGCCACAACTTAAAACAGCTTGGCTAGTGATGACTATCGATAATGCAGACCTTGAAATCGTTGCCAAACAAATGGCAGACCAAGGGCATTGTGCAATTCATCCGTGGGTTAAATCGCTAACCGAGCAACTTGTTATTGTTTTTCACAAGCACGGGTTAAAAGTTAATACTTGGACATGTGACAATGCATCGCGGATGAAAGAACTAATTGACTGGGGAATCGACGGAATCTGCACCAACGTGCCCGACACCGCTCTCGCTGTGCTTGCAGCTAATTAGTGTTCGCCGATTAAACGATGATCGGTTTAACTAGTCGAAGAGCATCTGGGCAGTGCTCAATGTGTAACGAAATTTGCTCGCCGAGATAATCGCCGTCAAGTTGATACGGAAATGGTGCAGGGAAATTAATTTTTATATCTTCAACATCTGTTTGAATGTCAACACCAGACGAAACGCGGATGCCTTCGGTGCGTATTGCTTGCAGCATCGTGCGCATCATATGCGGCGTCGTTAGTTTTCTAAAGGTGATGGCAACAAGTTTCTTGTCTAATGAAGCCGCAGCTGACAAATTCACCGATTTTTTGCCCATGTACGTGTATGGGTTTGAGTTGAGAGCAATTGTAAAGTAACCGTTTGGTATTTTTTGTCCATCAATTTCGACATTGAAGTGTGGAAACTTGCGGTCGTAGGTTGAGAACCATGCCTGCATCGCCGAAAAGGCAAACAGCGGCTGGCCAACAATCCTCTTAAGTGAGGCCCGGCGCTCAACAAGTTCAACAACTGCTGCGTCGTAACCGATGCCAGCATGAAAGCAGAAATAGCGACCGTTGGCGCGCCCCAGGCTGATCGGGTGAATATTTCCGTGGTCAAGTCCGGCGCTGAATTGCTGTAAGGCGACGATCGGATCATTGGCTGCGCCGAGACTGCGCACAAACACATTTGTTGATCCGCCAGGCAACATAATTAAAGCCGTGTTGCTTCCGGCCAGACCAGTGGCGACTTCGTTGAGAGTTCCGTCACCGCCAAAGGCGACGACCACTTCGACACCACGTTGAGCTGCGTCTTGGGCGAATCGAGTGGCATGACCGCGTTCATTAGTTTCAACAACCTGGACGCTGTGATGGCGTGAGAGGTATTGATGTACGGCCACCGTGTTACGCGGAGTGACACTGGATGCGAACGAGTTCACAATGAGCAAGATCTGCAAGATCTTTTACGGTATCAGCGATTTGAGAGGAGATTTTTGCGTGGTTGTGGGTGAGATTAACGGTAAGAATATAAGTCATGAATATCGTTGTATGCGTAAAGCAAATCCCAGATCCAGCCAGCCCAGGTGCGCTTGACGCCTCGACACATGCTTTGAAGCGTGAAGGCAAATTAATTCTTGATGAGTCAGACGCTTACGGTGTCGAGATGGCGTTGCAACTTGTAGCAACAGCCGGCGCGGGAGAAGTAAGCATTGTTTCAATGGCGCCGAATGGTGAAACATCTGGAATGCGCACGGCGCTTGCGATGGGTGCGGCAAAAGGTTTGCTTGTTAGTGATCCGGCCCTTGCAGGTTCGGATGCATTAACTACTGCGAAAGTTTTGGCAGCGGCGATCACAAAACTTGGCGGTGCTGATCTTGTTATTACTGCAACCGAATCTTCAGATGGTTATACCGGCACTGTGCCAGAACAAATTGCCGAAGTTCTAGGTTTGCCTTCAGTGACTTTTGCGAAGAAAGTAAAAATTGAAGGTTCAGTTTTGAAAGTTGATCGACAAAGCGAGTCTGGCTATGACGAAGTTGAGTGCTCACTTCCTGCAGTAATCAGTGTTACAGCCGGTGTAGTTGAACCGCGTTATCCAAGTTTCAAAGGAATCATGGATGCAAAGAAGAAGCCACTCGACGTTGTTACTGCTGGCGATCTCGCTATCACACCAACAGGCTGGGCTGGCGCTGGTCAAAAAATTGTCAATGTAACTCAAGCCGAAGCGCGTAAAGCCGGCGAAGTTATCGAAGATGATGGTGAAGCGTTTGGCAAAATTGTTGCATTTCTCGAAAATTTAAAGTTGATCTGAAAAATCCAGTAGCAGCCCATAGCAGCCAATATTAAAAAGGACAAAAACTTATGACAATTAACAACATTTGGGTATTTGCGCAAGGCACCGGTGGCGTTGCAACAACTGGCACACTTGAGTTGCTGACCAAGGCACGCTCTCTTTCAAGCAAAGTCACAGCATTCGTCGGTGGTGATGCAAGTGCATTCGCAGCATCACTTGGTGAGCATGGTGCTACAAAGATTTACGCAACTGGAGATCTCGCTGGTAAATTGCCAGGCGTCGCTCTTTCTGCAGTGATAAAAACGATTATTGATGGTGGCGATTCACCGGATGTGATTATGTTTCCGCAAAATTATGAGGGTCGTGACACAATTGCACGGTTGTCGGTCAAATTAGATCGCACAGTGTTGACTAACAGCATTGATATTGCTGATTCGGGTGACGGAGTTGTCGCAACAACGCCAGTTTTTGGTGGAAATATTTTAGTTGAAACGGTATTTACAGGGCCAGGGCCACACCTAGTTTCGTTTAGACCAAAAAGTTTTGTTGCAGAACCTGCTTCGGGTGGCACCCCAGAAATAGTTGCTGTAACCGTGCCTGAGTTGGGCACGCAAGGTGGTGCACGGGTTGTTGCAACTCACACAGAGCAAACAACCGGACCAAAACTTGACGAAGCAGCAATTGTGGTTTCGGGCGGACGCGGTCTTGGTGAAGCTGGCAACTATTCGCTGATTGAAGACCTTGCGAAACTTCTTAAAGGTGCACCTGGTGCATCACGAGCCATCGTTGACGCAGGTTGGGTGCCTTACTCATATCAAGTTGGGCAGACAGGCAAAGTTGTCAAGCCGAGTGTGTATATCGCTGCCGGCATCTCTGGCGCGACGCAACACATGGTTGGCATGAAGGGTTCGAAGAATATCATCGCAATCAATAAAGACAAAGAAGCTCCAATATTTGGAATCGCCGACCTCGGTATTGTTGGTGATGTTCACAAAGTTTTGCCAAAACTTATTGAAGCGCTCAAATCTCGCTCGTAAAAAGCCACCTGTGGCATAACTGCCGACTTGTTTGACTTAAGTTATAAACGTGGCAACTAAAAAGAAAATTCTTGTCGTCACCGGCAACCTCTCGCATCTTGATCAGTTTGTAATTCACGGGCTATTTAAAGAGCTATCAGATTCTGTTCAAGTGATTTTGGCATTGCCACAATCAGAGTTTGAGGGCGAGCGTTGGGCGAAACTTCCGAGTGAGTTTAAAAATAGTTTCGAAAAAGTCATGCCCTACAAATATGATACGAAATCTAAAAAAACTGGTTCGCAGTTAGGTGAGGCATTAACTTTTAGATTCAGAAATCTCGCCTCTGGTTATCGAACACGCTTAAGAAATAAATTTTTTATCGGTTTGCGAGTTCCTTCCAAATGGCAAAACTTTTCAGGGTTCGCCGTGTTATTTCAAAATCGTGGTGAGGTTTGGCAAAGAATAATTAAAGAGTTTCCGTCATTTATTCGCGGCACTAGAGTGTTTTTTTGGCTTTGGTCGCGAATTGCGATTTCAAAAATTTGTAAATATTGCGAACTGTCTGAAGTCGCAGTTAACGAATCTCCAGATGTGATTGTTGTATTGATGCAGCGTCAGGCTGGCTTCGTAGTTGCGGCGATTGACGCCGGCGCCAGAGCAGGCATTCCGACATTGTTGATACCCATGAAGTGGGATAACGCGTCGTCTAAGAGCCCGTTAGTCAAAAAGCCGACCCGAATGCTGGTTTACAACCAGCAACTTGTTGAGGTTTGTTCGCGTATGCACAAGATGCCCATAACCTCAATAGTTGCGATCGGCAGTGTTGAGGTGGGCACTAAAAAGAAAATCTCAGCCACGAACCAGCCAGAAAATTTAGTACTGATTGGTAGCACTGCTGATGCGTCGAGTTCGGCGACATGGCTCAAGTGCGTCAGCGATGTACTGTCTCGAATTGGTCAGACAAAAAATCAATTCAAAACAATCTGGCGACCATACCCAACTGGTGATTCAAAAAGTTTAAATTTCATGAACGAGTTTGTTACGTCACACACTCAAATTGAACTTGATGACGACATAAAGCGGGGTATGTCTCATCGTGCCCAAAGTATTTCTTTCGATGACGTATCTGCGGCGTACTTTAGATATTGCGAACTACTCAATTCGGCGGTGGTGGTTGTCTCTGAGGGAACATCGGCGATTGTTGACTCACGTGCAAGGGGAATACCAGTAATCTTGCCGGCTTTCAAAAAAGATGCCGTGATTGGCTCGCAGTGGTGCAATTTAATTGGCTACGAACATTTACGTGGGTTGCGTGCAACAACTGGTGTGTTCATCGCAGAAGACGAATCTGAACTGGAGCGACTACTTACTGATTTTCTAGAAAACCCAAGACGTATAGAACCGGACAACTCAGGCGAAAACATTTTTGTAGATCACCGAACTTACGCGCAACGAGTCTTAGATGTCATCGACGCAGTATT
>CALACK010000089.1 GCA_937890395.1 uncultured Acidimicrobiaceae bacterium
TCTTTTCTTGCAAAGCCAGTAATTGCTGGCGTTGCATTCAATTTAATTGTGATGATTACACACATTCCTGATGTTGTGAATCGCAGCGTCTCGAACGGTCTGATGCATTACAGCTTGCATGTGGCGCTAGTGCTCACCGCGCTTCTCGTCTGGATGCCAATTTGTGGACCTGATGGACAATTGCATTTGCAATCGGGTGGAAAGATGATTTATTTATTCTTGATGTCTGTTGTGCCGACGGTGCCTGCTGGCTGGTTAACTTTTGCAGAAGGCGTCGTATATAAGCACTACGACACACCAGTTCGAGTTTGGGGAATGTCGGTTACGACGGATCAACAAGTGGCAGGTGCGATGATGAAAGTCGGCGGATCATTTTTCTTGTGGTCAATTATTATTTTCATTTTCTTCAAACGGTTTACACCTGCATTCTCAGGTGATAGGTCGTATGTTGCTCAAACTAATTCAAATAGTGAAGTGGCGTTGACTTTTGCTGATGTCGAAGATGCTTTCGGCCGCGTGCCGCCTGCACGAGATCCGCTAATTCAAAATTAGATCTACCCGGACCATTTAAAAAAATTCACTGCACTAGTGCACGCCGTAATAGACCACACTCCGAGTATTACGAGCGATTTCATCGCTAGGTCTTGCCCATTGACACCTGCGCGAAGGAGTTCGCTTAGGGCAGTGCTGGGCAACCACTGCGCAAAAGACTCAGCAATTCGTGGTAATTCATCATTTGGCAAGATCACCCCACCAAGTAGCAACAGAACAAGATACAGACCATTCTGAGCAGCCAAGTTAACTTCGGCGCGCAGTCGGCCAGCAAGAGTGAGACCAATCCCAGCAAAACAAATCGTGCCAAGTGCAATTGTCACAACGATCAGCAGCCAGTTTGAATCATTGGGTCGCCAACCAAGTGCGAGACCAACCATTGTGATTAAAAAAAGTTGTCCGATCTCAATGAAACACGTTGCGGTAATTTTCGCCAAAACCAATCTGCGAGTTCCTAACGGTGTGGTACCGAGACGACGCAACACACCGTAACTGCGCTCAAAACCTGTGGCGATACCGAGACTAACCATTGCGCTCGAC
>CALACK010000090.1 GCA_937890395.1 uncultured Acidimicrobiaceae bacterium
TTGTAGATCACCGAACTTACGCGCAACGAGTCTTAGATGTCATCGACGCAGTATTAATCGACACAGTATTGATCGACGCAAGTAAAAACTAAATACCGCTATACGAGCGGCCAGGGGTAATGGCGACCTGAGGGGTCAACCGGAAACTTTGCGCCGTCGAGCAGCCATTTCGCTCGCTCGGTAATCGCGACAAATTCTTGCTCGTTGAGCAAAGTTGCAACTTCAAGGGGAACAGTCTGAGTTAGTGGCTTAATTTTTTCGAGAAGTGACTCGGCAATTGCTTCTCCGCCAAACTCCCAGATTACGGTTCGAATTTTAAAGTCTTGGGCAAAGCACAAACCGTGATCGATTCCCCAAACTCGTTCATTTTTATCAACTAATACGTGGCCAGATTTTCGATCGGTATTATTTGCAACGATGTCAAATGCACACATCGCTCGAAATTGATCGTGAAGTTCTTGTCGTTCTTCGAAAATCGCAAAATAGTGCTCGTCTGGGTTTGCTTCAATCAGTAATTGCACTGACCCTTCGCCGTGCGGACCATCACGCAAAATTGTTGGTGGCACAAAATGCATACCCATTGCTTCTGCCAAGCGGTATGCCGCTACTTCGCGTCGGTGCAAACCCGGTTCGAAATCCCAGAGTGGTTTCTCTCCACGCATTGGCTTATAAATTGCCTTGACGGTTTCTTCTTGATCAGTTATTGAAACTAGAAACGTTGCGTTGCTGCTATATGGCATGCGCATTTCAATAGTCATCTCGCCGCGAAGCAAGTGGCTTATTATTTCTGAATAATTATCTAATTCATTCGCGGACACAAATGGCCATCTTTGTTAATCGGCCGACCGCAGAAAATACAAGTTGGCCGACCGGATGCGACAATACTGTCTGCGTGCTCGCAGAACGCTGCAGCTTGTCCACGGGTGATGTTGGCACGAATTCTTGAAAGATCTTGCGAATCGAGAACTTCTTCGGGGTTCTCGTCGCCATTTATGATTTCGATTTCGTCTAGTTGAATAACCAAACGGTCGATGATTGAGTCGTATGCCAAGCCGACGGTGCCGAGTACAAACTCAGGTTCAACGGGCATTGATAGTTGCATCGCATCTTTAATTGGTCGTTGCGAAGCGTCTGGTGCATCTGCGAGAAGTTTGCGCAGGTATTCAGACATCGCCGCGACTTGGTCTTTTTCGCACTTTATTGTGATTCGTTGACCTTCGGCACGCACTTGCAACACAAATATTCGTTGGCCAGGTTCGCCAAGTGCGCCAGTTGTGAAAGCATCAGTTTCATCAAACTCGAAGTATGAACTCACGACATCCGCAATTCAGAAAGATCGCCACCTGTTGAATTAACGGTTAGAACTACTGGCCCAAACGTCGAATATGAAACTGCGCTAACAGAGCAAGTACTAATAACGATGCGTTGAAATAGATCAAGATGTGTTCCCATGGCGTGGGCAACAGCAGCCTTAATCGGGTCGGCGTGTGAGAAACAGATTACGACACCACCACTGTGTTTAATACGTAGTGTGTCGAGAGTTGTCGTCATCCGAGTTTGCATTTCGGTGAAACTTTCGCCTTTTGGAAACCGAAAAGTACTTGGCGCGCGCTGAACAGTTGACCACTCCGGAAGCTTCATTAATTTGCTGAGTTCTTTGCCTGTCCAATCGCCGAAGTCACATTCGAGCAGGCCTTTTTCGATGATCACTTTCTGATTCAGAAGTTTGGCAGTTGGTGCTGCCGTCTCGCGAGCGCGTTCTAACGGAGATGCATAAATTGCTGAAATATTTTTGAGATTACTCAGACGTTGGGCAACGTCTATTGCCTCTTGCTTGCCAATATCGCTGAGGCGTAGCCCTTTTGCTCGACCAGGCAATATCTTGCCCGTACTTGGCGTTTTGCCGTGCCGGACCATGATTATCAGCGTCGACTTCGGGGCGTGAGATTTTTTGCTGTTCATTGTTAGGTCTTTAAACTATCGCCACAGCGCATAATCTCGTGTTGTGCGCAAATCTAGTGAACTTGACGATTTAGCAATTGAAATAATCGACTGCCGCAAATGCACACGGCTAGTTAAATGGCGTGAAAAGGTTTCGGTCGAAAAGCGTGCCGCATATGTGACCGAAAATTACTGGGGTAAACCGATAGTTGGCTTCGGTGATGAACAGGCTCAAGTTTTAGTTTTAGGCTTGGCTCCTGGTGCGCATGGTGCAAATCGCACAGGTCGCGTATTTACAGGGGATCGAAGTGGTGACTGGTTATATCGTGCGATGTATAAAGCCGGTTTGGCATCGCAACCAGAATCAATTTCGCGTGACGATGGTTTGACCTTGCATAACGCATGGGTCACATCGGCAGTTCGCTGTGCGCCGCCCGCCAATAAGCCGACTCCTGGTGAACGTAAGAAATGTTCATCATTTCTGACACGAGAACTTGCAATGCTGGTGAACGTCAAAGTAATTATTTGTCTCGGCTCTTTTTCGTTTCAATCAATCTGTGATGAATTGAAGATTCGTCCAAGACCTAAGTTCGGTCACGGTGTTGTTGTCAATCATGAGAAATACAAAATCGTCTGCTCTTATCATCCGAGTCAGCAAAATACGTTCACAGGCAAACTTACTGAAAAAATGTTTGACGGTATTTTTAAAATAGCGCTGAAACTAGCTCGCTAAAGTTACGGCTATAAAGCTAGAAGTTCTCCAAGTCCGTAGACGATAGAAATTATCGCTAGAAATAATCCGAAAACGCGTTGCAGTTTTTTGTCGCTCATCTTTAACGCCATTTTTGAGCCAAGTGGCGCTCCAACGACAACGCCGGCGCTAAGCCAAAGCGCAAATCGCCAGTCGATGCCATTTTCTAAAGCGTGAGTGATCGTGCCAGGCACGGCGAAACATCCAACACAAATCAGCGATGTTGCAACAGCATTCTTGATCGGCAGACCGAGCCACTTGCGAAAGAGTGGAACCATGATGACTCCGCCACCGAGTCCGAGCAGCCCCGACAATCCGCCAGCAAAAACCCCAGAAAAAACCGCAAAAGTATTTTTAGATTTTTCAACTCCGTCAACTTTGTTGATTGAATCTTTTGGTGGAATACTGCGAATCATATTGATTGCACTCCACATCAGTATCAACGCAGTCAACACCATCAACAAATGCCCGTTGCCAGGTACGCGCGGTGATACCCACGCACCAACAACGGCAGCAACGATGCCGCTTGGCGCGGTGAATGCAATGACTCGCCAGCGAATTAGTTCTCCCTGGCGATAACGCCATGAACCTGTGACGGCTCCTGGCAAAATTGACGGCAATGTTGTGCCAACGGCGAGTGCAGCTGAGCAACCAAGTGCGCGAATCGCTGGGGTAGAGATGACTGCTCCGCCGACGCCAAAAGTACCTGACATTATGCCAGTAGCAACGCCAGCGATCAGCGTTAATGCATCACGCAATAAACCAGTATCCATTTAGGTAACTCCTTCCAAAGATCGTTAATGCGCTGCAGGCAAAGTGCCGTCGGCTTTTTTCTTTGGCGCAGGTACACCAACGCTGACAGCCTTGTTGGCAAACTCTGGCCAGCGGCGACGGCTGACGATGCTTAGCAATCGCAACAACTTCATTGCTGTTGCGTCGGTTTCTGCTGGACGTGCAATTATCGAACCGTCTTTGATCATTCGGTTCATAACTTCTTCGCCCAGTTCGGTTCGCACCACGCACAGTGTCCAGTCGTTATCTTCACCGATGCCACCAGTTGAAATATCTGCATGTTCAGCAGCAAAGTCTGGACACATTTTGCAACCCTCGCGTGTCCATTTGTGACACTCTTTTAGATCAATTTCGTGGTACGAGCCGTCGCGCATCCAAATTTGAAACACGCCTTTGATATTCATCTTCACCATTTCTTCTTTTTTCAAACCGTATTTTGCCAAAAACAGTTCCTCAAAGATTGCGTCATCAAAAGTTTTTGAACAAAGTAAACCGATGTTGAACAAAAATGGTTTACCGATCTTTCCGACTTTACGCTTCCACATAATCGGCAAGGCCGACGATTGGCAACTCATACCTACAAGCGCGAGACGATTTAATCCTTCTTTTTGTGCATCTCGAATCGCCAAGGTATTCGCCGAATATGTATAGCGACTACCTGAAGATGCGAGCACTTCTTCTGGCGTGCGAGCAAGACCCGGCAATGCCTTCCACGAAGATCCGTCGCCTTCAACAAAACTTGTCAATGCCGCGTCGATGTAGTCGTGTTTCAACAACCAAATCAACATTGCGCCAACGAAACCACCATCCTGACCTTTTTTGTGAGTCTGCTCGTCGGCGGCACGAACCATCAATAGTTGCCTGTACTGGCCGTACATTTCTTCGTCTTTGCGTTCGCGACCGAACAGGTGCATATCTGCCTCAGGCTCCCATGCGCGAAACCGTGGGCATGCGCGCGTGCAACTCGTGCAACCTTTTTCGCCGTGACCACAATTGTCAAGACCGAGATCTTCTTCTAAATGAAATGGTTTGTACTTTCCTTCTTCATGTTCGTAACCGATCACATCATGCGGACAAGAAATTACGCACGCAGCACACCCCGTGCACAAGCCAGTATTAATTACTTCTTCGTAAAGTTCTTTCCATTGATGTGTCCAACGCTCGGTTGCTGCAGGTGGGTTTTCTGTCAAAGTCATGCTTGAACTTTAGGCTGTTGGGCAGGCTCTGCCCGTAATCAAGCGATATTTAACGAAGCGCGCGTTTGACTCGTTCCCTGGCTTGAAGCGAAATTTTTCGCCCGAGACGATCTGAAACCTCAAATTCGTTGCGCACTTGCTCATCAATAGTTGAGATTTTTGCGTGGTGGATAAATATTTTGCATCGTGCCAAGCCGGCAGTGATATCCCGCAATAATCCTTGACGGTCGGCGCCTTCAATGCGCAAGATTGTGTGCCAAGGATGAGCACTCTGATCAATTGTTACTGAAAGATTTAACGAACTGCGTTGAACATTTGAGATTCGCCCGCGCAGCGAGTCGCTAACAGCACCGCCTAGGGCAACCAAGTTTGGTTTTTGTGCACTACGCACAATAAATGTGTCTAGAACTGCACCGTCGGGCCAGGTTGCAATGTCGGCATTGATCACATTCAGTTCAAGCGATGCCAGTGCGCCCGACAATCTGGCCAATAATGCAGAGCGGTCTTTCGTCGCAATGTTGATCATCCATTCGTGGTCAATATTATTTGTATTTTGCACCGCGACCCTTGCTTGCCCAGCGCGTGGAAGCGGCTCAACTAATTTGGCATGACGCACGAGTTCTTCGGCTGAATGCGTCAGCACATAACTGGCAGGCGCATTGGCGATTCGCGCATGGATATTTGTATCTGTTGCGAGCGCTTGAGCAGCCCGCATTCTTGCTTCGAGTGGGTCGTTAGAACTTGAGTCGATCAAATCAGGATGGGCGAGAACTTCTTGCACACCAGTAACGATCTCTAATAGGGCAAGGTGTTGCGTCTCACTTAGGTTGTCGCGGGCAATCAATAATTGTCGACATTGTTCAACTGTCTTTGGGTTTTTCAAATGATTAGCAATCTGAGTTACTAACCGACTCGTAATCTGCAATGGCTCGGTTTGAGTAATTGAGTGCAACATCGCGCTGCCTTCAACGAGTTGGGTAATTTCGGAAGTAGTCGCAAGATCTAAGTCAAGGCGGCGAATCGCCTGAGCCCAATCTGCACCAGCATCGTTAATATCTTTGGCGAAAGCCGCAAGAACTATTTCATCAGATTCAGTCGTTGTAAGTGATGCGTTTGAACAAACTGCATCAACGGTGGCAAACCGAAGCGCATGTGTCGGGTCAAGTTCGGTGGCATCACTTGATCGAGCAGACATTGCGCTAGCAACTTCAGGTAAAGCGCGAGAAATAATGCCAACCGTGTCAAGAAATCTCCACGAGCGAGCCGAGCCATAACGCAACACGCGAAGTAAACCGATAGTTGCTTGTGTGTTCCAACTAAGAGTTGCATTTCGATGAAGCGCAAACCAATCAAGCATTTTGTCATTTGGTCGGGCATCAGAAACGAGTAGCGCAGTATCCAGCCCGAGTTCGACGAGCATTTGCACAGGAGGCGTGCCGTTTAGAGAGATGACTCCGTCATAAACAGAAAGCCATCCGTTCGCAGGTTCGTGAGACACTAAATCAGAATCTTCAGTTGCTGATTGTTCTTTGCCGAGGCGCCAACGCAACAGTGGTGGTGCGATCAAAGTTGTTACAAGCACAACAACTAAAAGCGCTCCATATAGATCTTTGTCAAGAACACCAGTACGCAAACCGATTGTCGCGAAAATTAAACCCACTTCACCACGTGGCAACATGCCAACGCCGATTGCTAACTTGTCGGCTCTCACGCCAAATGCTCCAACAGAAGAAATAAGTTTGCCGAAAATAGCAACTGCGCTTAACGCGACAGCAACGCCGAGAACTTTTGCGTTGGCCATACTTGATATATCTGTGTTGATACCGATATTTAGAAAGAAGATTGGGATGAAAATTTGACCAAGTGAGTTGACGTCGCGTTCAACACGCTCGTGTGCAGTAATCCGTCGTAGCGAAAACCCGGCTACGAAGGCTCCGATAATTGGCGCGAGATTTGCTGCATCGGCCAGAACAGCAAAGCCGAGCGTGATACCAATTGCAACAACCGGGATAGTTGCAGATGACTTGCTGAGTTTTGCAATTCTTGAAAACAGCACAGGAAATATTGTTAACCCAATTGTGCTGGTGATAACTAGAAATACGATCGCAATTACTGTCGTCGAAACAATCGTGCCGATGCCAACTGAGCCGCGTTCAACAATTCGTGTGATCACTGTCAAGATAATCAAACCCAAGACGTCGTCCGCTACGGCGGCGCCAAGAACAATTCGCGCCTCAACAGTCGCTAGCGCACGTAAATCACCAAATACTCGAGCGGTGATGCCGATGCTTGTCGCGGTTAGTGCAGCACCCAAAAATAATGAAGGCATAATCTCATTGCCGAACAAAACGCCGGTACCGATGCCCAAAACCATCGGCGCAAAGACACCAATCAAGCCAACAAATAAAGAAGCGCGACCAACATTTTTCAATTCGACAACATCGGTCTCTAGGCCAACTTGGAGTAATAAAAAAATTACGCCAAGTTCGGACATCACGTATAAAATCTCGTTTGCGTTAACTAAACCAAGAACCGAATTGCCGATCAATATTCCGGCAAAGATTTCACCGATTACTGCGGGTATCGCCAGTCGGTCCGAGATTTCGGCAGCGACTTTGGCAACGATCAAAATAATTGCTAGGTCAAGCAACACACGGCTGATATCAAGGTCACCGTTTGCACTAGTAGCGGCCGAGTTGCCCAAAAAATATACGAAATCGGCTTTCACAATGAGACTAACTATACGAGTGTTATGTTGCGGGAGTTTTAACAGTATGTGTAAATTGCGAGCAGATTGTGATTTGTTACATTGCAAAATTGTTACGCATGGACTTTGGGGTTCAAAATCAGTAAGACTATTTGAATGCTGACTTACACCCCAGAAGCCGAAGCCCGTCGAGAAGAAATTCGTGCTTGGCTCAAAGAAAACCTTCCACCAAAATGGTTTGACAAAAGTTATGAGATGACATCGGCTGAGCGCAAAGCGTTCAATGACACTTGGCCTGACAAATTATTTGCAGGTGGATGGATTTGTGCTACTTGGCCAAAAGAATATGGTGGCAAAGGGTTGAGCACATTAGAGGGTGTAGTGCTTGCCGAAGAATTTGCAAACGCTGGTGCGCCGATGCGCGCAGATTTTTTTGGCGACACACTTGTTGGTCCGACATTGTTGCAGTGGGGCACCGAAGAGCAAAAAAAAGAATTCTTGCCAAAGATCTTGAGTGGCAAGATGCGTTGGTGCCAGGGTTTCAGCGAGCCAAATAGTGGCAGCGATCTTGCGAGCGTGAAGACGACTGCTGTGCTTGACGGAGACGAATGGATCATCAACGGACAAAAAGTTTGGACGACACAGGGTCATCACGCAGATTATTGCTTCTTGCTCACGCGAACTGATAAAGATTCGCCGAAACACAAAGGCATCTCGTATTTGTTGGTTCCGATGAAACAACCGGGCATTGAAGTTCGTGGAATCACACAACCAGATGGCACAGCAGAATTTTGTGAAGTGTTCTTCACTGACGCGCGGTGCCCGAAAGACAATGTTGTCGGCGGTGTAAACAACGGCTGGAAGGTAGCAAACAGCACTCTTGCATTCGAACGCGGCATGAGCGCCACAACTGGCTATCGACGATTTGAAGAAGAATATAAGTTGTTCGTGGCTCAAGCCAAAGTAAACGGCAAAATAAATGACGCATCAATTCGTCAACGATTGATGAAGTATTACGCCAAGATTCAAATCTTGCGATACAACGGTTTGCGCTCGCTTGGCTCAACACTTGCTGGCACAAAAGATTTTGGTGTGATGGCGCTTGGCGCGAGCAACAAGATGTTTTGGTCAGAAATGCACCAAAGCGCAATGGAACTCGCACTCGATATTTACGGGCCGTATTCGATGCTTGTTGACACTGGCCCAGAGTCGGGCACATGGCCTGGGGCATTGCGCGATAAGCGACGTGCGAATTATCCAGCGTCGCCGATGATGTCGAGTTTCTTTTTCTCACGCTCAGAGACAATTTGGGGTGGAACAAGTCAGATTCAGCGCAACATCGTTGGCGAGCGCGTGCTTGCGTTACCAAAAGAACCAAAGCCTGCTGGCGGAGAGTAACTAGCATTAAATACCTATGAACTTTCAAACTGCGATTCGCTCTGGCTTTCAAAATTACGCAAATTTCAAAGGCCGTGCATCGCGCTCAGAATATTGGTGGTGGGTTCTATTCACGGTGCTCGCTGAGATTGTGGCTTCAGCGATTCAGTCGTCGCTAGGTAATGCAGCATCTTTGCTCACACTTCTACCGACGATTGCGGTAGCAGTTCGTCGAATGCACGACACTAATCACAAAGGTTGGTGGGTTTTTGCGCCAATTTTTAATTTGGTTTTAGGCTTGCGCCAAGGTGACACTATTGAGAATCGGTTTGGTCCGCCGCCGCCGCCGCCCGCAAATATTTAATTTCGAGTTTTATACGGTGTTTTAAACCGTGTTTAATATTTCGGTACGCGTCGTTGGTAGATGCCACCAAGCAGCGGCGAACTCAAAATAAAGTCGGCGCTGGCACGATTACAAGCCACCGGAATATTCCAGACCACGGCAATACGCAACAACGCTCGAATATCTGGGTCGTGCGGCTGTGGCTCAAGTGGATCCCAAAAAAATAACAACACATCAATTCCACCATCAGAAATTCGTGCGCCGATTTGTTGATCACCGCCCAGTGGCCCACTGCGCATTCGTTCGAGTGTCAAGCCCGTGTTATCAGCAATTAATTTACCCGTTGAACCAGTAGCAATTAGCGTGTGTTTCTTCAATTCATCTTTATGTTCAGTCGCCCACTCGAGCATTTCGCGTTTCATATTGTCATGAGCTACAAGTGCGATACGTTTTGTAGCTGGGCTTTCAATGCTCGTCATCTCATGGGAGGTCATAAATGAAGGTTACGCCACAAAGATCTGTGCCGCGAGTAACTGAATCTTGTGTGATTTCTACGCCGATTGGCAAACTAACACTTGTGGCTTCGATAGATGGCCTATGCGAAATTATCTTTGGCGCAAAGAGAGTTGCTAAAAATCAAAAAGTTTCACTGGTTGCTAGACGAAACTTAAGTCTCGCTGAAAAACAATTGCGAGAATATTTTGCCGGTAAGCGAAAAAAGTTTTCAATCAAACTTGACATCGGTGGAACGGATTTTCAAACTGCTGCGTGGTATTCGCTAGCGACGATTCCGTATGGTCAAACTATTTCATATGCACAGCAAGCAAAGTTGGTGCGAAAACCGCGGGCATTTCGTGCAGTGGGCTCGGCAAACGGCAAAAATCCAGTGGCGATTATTTTGCCGTGCCACCGAGTGATTGCATCAGATGGCTCACTTGGTGGTTACGCCGGTGGATTATCGATAAAGCGCAAACTTCTTGCACTTGAGAAAGATTCAAGTGGAACATCTAGTGCGGCTGAGTAAAGCCAAAACACTCGCGTAAATACTCGTCACGTAACGCAACCTCGGGTGGACCAATAGAAACGACTCGTTGAGCTAGCAACATAACCGTGTTTGCATTTTCAGCATCTTGTAATTCGTGGGTCGCCATCACAACAGTTACCCCACGTGCTCGCTCGCTCGCGATTAATTCGGCGACAAGTTTTCTTCCGTTGATATCGAGGCCGGCTGTGGGCTCGTCAAGCAATAAAATTTCCGCCTGTCTTGTTAAAACTTGAGCCAAGTGTGTTCGTTGTTGTTGACCACCTGACAGATCGCGGATGGGTTCGTTGGCTTGGGTTTCGATTCCGGTTCGCTTCATTGCGTCAATCACTATGTTTTGGTCGTGTTGAGAAGTTCTACGAAATAATCCGAGATGAGCAAATCTTCCCATTGCGACAACATCGTGCACTCGCAGCGGCAAAGTGTGTGTCGATATCGGATGTTGGGGCAAATATGCAACGCGTTTAGGCAACATGCCAGTTGGTTGACCGAGAATTTCTAAATAACCCTTTATTGGTCGCAATAGACCCGCCATAGTTTTGAGAATTGTGGATTTGCCAGAACCATTGGTACCAATCAAAACAAGCAGAGCACCTGGCTCAAGTGAGACCGAGACATTATCAACCACTGGAAACTTTGAGTACCCAACGCCGAGTTGGTCGGCGCTGATTGATTTTAAGATTTGCGACTTCATCTGATGTGTGCACCTGAATGTGAGTGCTGATGCTCGTGCTCGTTGCTTTGTTTTGTCTTAATTGTTTTAATAATTTCGGTGTAGGTTGCAGCGACAGCAAAAATAAAAACAGCCGTGAGTACGATGCTTGCACCCGCTGCCAGGTCGAAGTGATAGCTCACTAGTAGCCCAACATAAGTTGAAAATGATCCAACAACCGCGGCGACAATCATCATTGTTGAAATTCGTCTTGCAAATAGTGCGCCAGTAGCGGCCGGAGCGATCAACATGCCAAGCACCAGCAAAGTGCCAACAGTTTGAAAACTTGCGACCACAGTAACCGCAATCATCGTCAGCATTAAGTTGTGAAACAAGCGAACAGAAAATCCTGATGAACTTGCAAGACCTTCATCAACAGAAAGCAGCAGAAAAGGGCGTCGGGCAATAATTGCGATCGCTATAACAATCACTAGTGCGCAAACCTGTGAGATCAGATCTCTTGACGTGACCCCAAGTAGCTCTCCAAATAAAATTCGTGAAAGATCGCCAACAAAAGTTCTAGAGCGCGAAGTGATCATTACTCCGAGTGCCAGCATGCCGACGAACAAAAGGCCAATTGCTGTGTCTCCTGAAAGGCGAAATCTTCGTGAAACCAGACTCACTCCAGCCATCATTATCAGTGATCCAAATGCCGCGCCGATTATGCCCGATACACCAAAAATTAGAGCAGTTGCGATCCCAGGCAATACGCCGTGCGCCAGTGCATCACCAACAAATGCGAGCCCACGTAAAACAACAAAAGTTCCGGCGACAGCGCAAGTTAATGCAACGAGTACTCCGCCAGCAAGAGCCAAACGAAGAAACTCGTTGTCTACAAATGGCTCGATGAACATGCTGTTGTTAAGCCAACTCACGTTTACAACAGTAATGAGTTATGCGAGTTAGCCGAGTGCTTCAGCGATTTGGTTGACCATCTTGAGAATGAACTCTTGATAGTTGGCGGCACCGTCTAAATAGTGAGTCGAGAGAGTAACTGCTTTGACGCCGAGTTCACTTGCCAATTGGTCTGCCACATCCTGAGAAGTACCAAGGCCCGTAAAGATCGCCGGCACTTTGTATTGCTGGATCAATTTTTTGAGGTCAGCAAGTTCGCCTGCAGTTGCTTCAGAAGTTGTTGTAAATGATGGGATGATCGCGCCGATGACTTTGCAGCCATATTGGTCAGCAAAGTATCCCAGCTCATCGTGGCCACTGACTAGATTGCACTCTCCAAGATTGTTAATTATTAGTTCAACTTCTTGGTCGAGATTTTGCAATTTTTTCGTGAGGATAGTTGCCTCGGCAGAGAGATCTGCATCTGTCGCTTCACTCAGCGCTGATGTCAATGCCGGAAGCATCTCGAGCATCGTCGCAGGTGATAGCCAAAGGTGTGGGTCGCCACCGACGTGCTTGTCGCCATGGTCGTTGCCAACTTCGCCGCCGTCTTCAATTTTGCGCACGGTGATGTGTTCGCCGACCATGAAAATGTTGCCACCTGAGTCAGTAATGCTTTCGAGCACTTCTTCGAGGCCTTCTTCGAATTCAAGACCGTTTGATACGACTAGGGCAGCGTTGTTGACTATTTCGATGTCTTTGGCTGATGGTTGAAATTCGTGCGGGTCTTGACCATCTGGAACAACTACTTTCACATTTGCCCTATCGCCAACGAGTTGCGAAACTATGTCGCCAATTACCGAGTAGGTAACAGCAATGACTGGCAACTCAGCAACATCAGAATCAGATGTTGTTTCGATGATCGATTCATTAGTGCTTGTCGGATCACTCGCACTGCTGCAACTGGCGAGAACTATCAGGGAGACAAATGCTGAAACTAAGTTATTAGTTTTTCTCATATGAACCACGCTATCAATAATGAGAATCATTCCCAATATAGTGAGCCGGTTATCGGCAGGCTGAAAAACTAGTTAGATCGGGTCGCTGACTCGCTCAAGAGTGACTTTTAGACCACCTAGATCTGGTCGAGTCCAAATCATGTGGCCATCGGCGTCGAGGCGCCGCGTTACTTCAATTCCGGGCAATCCAACTGGTCGCAAGACGAAAGCGCCATCTTCGTATGTCGCAATCACATGAATCGGTGTTTTGAAGTCAAATACCCAAACATCATGCACGCCGTTGACTTCTGTGCCGTCAGCGCGAGCATCAGCAATTGTGCCGCCACCACAGTCAACAATTCTGTCGCCGCACTGTTCGATGCGCTCTGTATACGACATGATCCGGTCGTCGGCACTAACGCTGACGCCGTCGCGCTCGGCGCGAATAGTTTTCCAAATTCCACGAAGGTCGGGGGCACCTTGCACGAGCGGTTCAGTGCACTTGCCAAGAATTAATGGAGGAAATGTTTGGCCGTAACCACCAGGTGGTGTGTGAGCCACTGGTATTTGATGTGCCTTCATCGGCACGCGCTATTTTCTTGACGCATTGTCGAGAACGTTCGCGTTAGTTGTTTAAACGCCGAGAGTCTTGGTAATAATCTCGGTGAGCACCTGCATTTCAATCTCGCCACTTCCTCGAAATGCTACTTTGCCACTTGAGTCAAGCAGAACAAAAAATGGAAACCCAGAAACACCGAATGCATTTGCAGCGGTTTTTTCTCCACTGTCGGCCATCACTGGCCAAAGCGCAGGAAACTCTTCACGGGCCAACCACTCAGAAGGTGGAAAGTTTGGTGACGCTGGATCAGACGAAGTCGCAACTCCAATCACGTCAACACCACTTGGTACCAATCCATCGCGGTTCCATTGCACAAGCAACGGTACTTCACGCTGACAGTGTGGGCACCAGTGCGCAAGAAACACGAGAAGTGTCGGTGCGCCTGGAGTCGTGACGATTTTATTGCCGGTAAAGCCTGCTCCGGTCAGAATTGGCGCAGTCATGCCGACGGCTTTATCGGCAGCACCATCTGCATATACAGGCAGAACATCACCTGAAACTTCAACAGCATGAAACTCGTCAACTCCTTGTGCAACTTCGTCGGTGCCCGACTGGCTGGCAATCGCAACGATTGCCATTACCGCGATCGCGGCGACGATGCCACCCACGAGCCAGAAAGTCTTATTCGAGCCTGATGAGTTGATTTTTTGTGAGTTCATTTTTTCTCCTGTGGTGAAAGTGTAACTAAAACTATTGTCGTGAAAAAGGCAGTGAAGGCCATGAATGAAAGTGTGACGAAGCCAAAGTTTTCGAACCAAATAAATTCGCATGGCAGTTTTGCATCGCAAACACCTGCATCCAAGTCTGGAAATCGTTCAAGAAACCAGTGGTAAACCGAAACGGAACCGCCGATGGATGCGAGCGAAACCGCAGCAATTTTCATGAACTTATACTTTTTGAAATTTGCAATCACGAGTAAAATTGCCAACGGGTACATCGCAGATCGTTGATACCAGCACAAGCGACACGGCTTGTAGTTGACGATTTCTGAAAAATAAAGGCTGCCGAACATTGCCGTTGTAGTAATCAAGGCTGCAAGCGGCAACGCAATCTTTTTAACTTCGGATAAAAAAGTGTTGGCCTTGATCAGGCGGGCGATCAAGACAATCACACCAAAAACCAAGGTGCCAAGACTCAGCATCGCGAAGAAAAGTTCAAAGACTTCGTTATTCATAGTGTGCACTACGCTAATTGCTAGAAACCCAGTCAAGAATGAAACTAATTTATTAAAGATGAGAAGATTACTAAACAAAGGTGACTTTTAATGCCAAATCTCAAAGACCAACTTAAAGCCGATCTGACCGCATCGATGAAGGCGCGCAATGAAGTCGAAACTTCTACGCTACGAATGACTTTGGCTGCAATCATGAACGCCCAGGTTGCTGGTGACGCGGCAGTTGAACTATCGAACGATCAGGTTCAAGGTGTTGTGCGGGCTGAGGCAAAAAAACGCGCCGAATCAGCAGACATATATAAGGATGCAGGGCGCCATGAAGCTGAAGCTGCAGAACGCGCCGAATTGGCAATTCTTGAACGATATTTGCCTCCAGCAATGAGTGATGCCGATCTTGAGAAAATCGTGGATTCACAAATCGCGGTAGCCGCAGCGCAAGGCTTGAGTGGCCCAAAAGCGATGGGTGCGGTGGTTAAGGCCGTTCGAGGAGAGGCGGGCGACAGCGCCGACGGCGCAAAAATTGCAAACTTAGTGAAAACCAAACTTACTTAAAAAATAAAATCAAGATTGAAAAATAACTTCTAAAATTTTCACAAAGTCTTAAAGTGACATCTGCCATATTTCAAAGAGCTTCACTATTTAAGAGATCGGGTTACCTTTGGTGTGGGCAAATTGCCATTTTCCGAAAGGGGAAATCAAAAATGATGAAATTATTCACCGGTGGTCGTCGCAAGGTTGTTGCCATAATGGCAATTGCGCTTGTTGCGTCACTTACGCAAGTATCAAGCAGCGGTGCTGCTGGTGCAGGCACACCAAAGCGTGGGGGAAATATCACGGTTGGTATTTTCGACTCGTTCCCTGGCTATTGCATGGCAGACTCTTTGGCTAACTCATCTTTGATGGGTGCTCGCACAATTTATGAAACATGGGTTGAGCAACGAGCTGACGGCAAAATTGTCCCTTACTTACTGAAATCATGGGAGCACAGTGCAGACAATAAAATTTGGAGTCTTGTTGTGCGCGACGGAATCAAGTTTCATGACGGCACTCCTGTAGATGCTGCAGCACTTGCAACTAATCTTCAGGCGCTTCGTGGAGCGCTGCTACTCGCAGGCAAGGCTGGAAGCCCAGGTACGGCTGGCGGTTTTACTGCGAATATAACTGACGTTAAGGTGACCGGCCCAATGTCAGTTCAAGTCACTTTGTATCAAGCAGAGTCTGATTATCCAGAATCGCTTTACGCATCGGGTCGTTTCTTTGCTCGTGCTCCAAGCCAAATTTTAGGTAAGACTTGTTCAACTACACCAGTTGGTACTGGTGCGTTCAAGTTGGTTTCAACTGAGTTGACAAAACTTGTTGTTACGGCGAACCCTGACTACTGGCGCAAAGATGCCAAGGGTGGCAAGTTGCCATACCTCAACGGAATCACGTTTACCTACTTGCCAGACGCACTACCACGCGTCAGCGGTGTGAAGAGCGGTTCACTTGCAGCAACGATGTTCTCATCAGCTTCAGAGGCGAAGCAGATCAAAGATTTGCAAAAGAACAAATCTGTAACGTCAATCTTGTCGCCAGAAGACTATTACCCATCAATTTGGTTGAACCACAAGCTTGCACCGTTTAGCAGCAAGAACGCGCGTCTTGCCGTTTCTCATGCATTGGATCGCGAGAAGTTCGTGAAGGTTCGTCAAAAAGGTTTGGGCAGTGTTCCAGACTCAATCGTTGGACCAAACAACATCATGTACAACAAGAAAAACTTTGCGGGGTTTGATCTTGCAAAGGCGAAATCTTTCGCGGCCGCCTACAAAGTAGAAACAGGCAAAGATCTTGAGTTCAGTTTTCCTGTGAACACATCATCTTCCGATGACGTTGCAAACTCAACGCTCATCAAACAGATGTTGGAGGCAGCCGGAATTAAAATGAACGTGTTGCCACAAACGACAGCGGAGATTATTGCAAAAGCATTTCCTCAGCAGTATCAAGCGATGCCACTTCTATTAATGGAAGGAACCGGAACCGGTTTCATTCTTCCATTCTTGGTAAGCGATATGTCTGGTGGAAACCCGACTGCTCTCTTGAATGTCTCGCCAAGGACAAAAATTCTCTACTCGATCTTGAACCTTTCATCGTTCAAAGACACCGTGAGTGAGAACTTGTTGTTTGCAGCTCGTGCTGAATCGAACATGGCGAAGAAGAAAAAGCTCTATCAGGATGCAACAGCGCAGCTTCAAGCCGAAGCTCGCCTTACTTCACTCTGGAGAACTTCTTACATGCTTTCGTACAAAAACCTCGGTGGAGTTGGCGAATTGCCGCTTGCCGCAGGTGGGCAACGACGATTGGTAACTAACTTCGGAATCGACTGGACAGGCGTTTGGTCAAATAAGTAATCAATAATTCGTATAACTAAATAATTCATTAATTCGCAAGGCGGCGGTGCTTCGGCACCGCCGCCTTGTCATTTCTGGCGGTGCTTCGGCTCCGCCGTTTTGTTATTTTTATAGACACTTCGGTTTGCACTTAAAATGACTGAAAAAGGTTGTGAAACTTGTTAGAAATCGTGCACAAGTTCCAAATATGACGTTTGACACATTAGATACCACTAGGTAGTGTGGCACTAGGCATAAAGCTATTTTCCGAAGGGGGAAATCAAAAATGATGAAATTATTCACTGGTGGTCGTCGCAAGGTTGTTGCCATAATGGCAATTGCACTTGTCGCTTCGCTCACCCAGGTACCAACTAGCGGTGCTGCTGGTGCGGGCACACCAAAGCGTGGCGGAAATATCACAGTTGGTATTTTTGACTCGTTCCCTGGCTATTGCATGGCAGACAACTTGGCGAACTCTTCGCTAATGGCCGGTCGTACTATTTATGAGACATGGGTTGAGCAACGAGTCGATGGCAAAATTGTCCCGTACTTGCTTAAGTCATTTGCGCACAGCGCAGACTACAAAACTTGGTTGCTGACAGTTCGAGATGGCATCAAGTTCCATGACGGCACTCCTGTAAATGCAACAGCATTGTTGCTAAACATTCAGGCTTTGCGCGGAGCGCTCTACATCAACGGCTTGCTTGGCAGGTCTCCAGCGAGCAAAGGCAAACTTGGTACTGCAGTAGGTTTCACTGCAAACATCCAAGATGTCGTTGCAGTTGGTGCGATGTCGGTGCAAGTAACTTTGTATAAAGCACAGTCTGATTATCCAGAATCGCTTTACGCATCTGGTCGTTTCTTTGCCCGTGCGCCAAGTCAAATTCTTGGAACAACATGTTCGACAAAACCAGTTGGTACTGGTGCGTTCAGGTTGGTTTCAACAGAGTTGACAAAACTTGTTGTTGAAGCCAATCCTAATTATTGGCGCAAAGATGCCAAGGGTGGCAAGTTGCCATACCTCAACGGAATCACGTTTACCTACTTGCCAGATGCACAACCACGCGTTAGCGGTGTGAAGAGTGGTGCGCTCGCAGCAACGATGTTCTCGTCGGCTTCAGAAGCCAAGCAGATCCTTGACTTGCGAAAAAATAAGAAACTGACGTCGATTATCTCGCCGATTGATTACTATCCATCAATTTGGTTGAACCACAAGATCGCTCCATTCAGCAGCAAGAACGCGCGTCTCGCCGTTTCTCATGCGATGGACCGTGCTAAGTGGTTGAAGGTTCGCCAAAAGGGTTTGGGCATGGTTCCAGACTCGATCGTTGGACCAAACAACATTATGTACAACAAGAAGGGCTACGCAGGATTTGACCTCAAAAAAGCGAAAGCTGCTGTGGCTGCCTACAAGACAGAAACAGGTAAAGCTCTTGAGTTTAGTTTGCCGTACGTAAGTGCGTCAGCTGACTCAACTGCAAACGCTGCTCTCTTGAAGCAGATGTGGCAAGCAGCCGGAATGAAAGTGAATCTCTTGTCGGTAACGACAGCAGAGGCGATTCAAAAAGCATTCCCAATGCAATTCCAACTCTTGCCACTTCTGTTGATGGAAGGTACAGGTACTGGTTTCATTATTCCGTTCGTAGTGAGCGATATGTCAGGTGGAAACCCAAAACATTTCATCACACAAATTGCTAAGGCAGTTCCTGCACTTAAGGGACTACCTATCTACTTCGGAATCTTGAACATTTCATCGTTCAAGGACACAGTCAGCGAGAACTTGTTGTTCGCAGCCCGTGCCGAACCAAATATGGCAAAGAAGAAGAAGCTTTACCAGCAGGCAACACAACGACTTCAAGAAGAAGTTCACATGACGAACATTTCGATGCTCGGCTATTCATTGACGTACAGCAACTTAGGTGGAGTGGGCAAATTGCCACTTGTCGCAGGTGGACAACGTCGATTGATGACGAACTTCGGCATTGACTGGACAGGTGTTTGGTCAACTAAATAATCCATAAAGTAATTCACTAATACGCGAGGCGACGGTGTTTTGACACCGTCGCCTCGCTGTTTGTAACATCAACCATCTAGGCTTATCCAATCGCAGACAAAGTTCTAGCGAAATCTTTAATAGTAGGTTGCGGTTAGGGGATCTGTGTCAAAGTTTAATTTCTGGTTGCAGCGTGCAGCGCAGGTGATTATTGTTCTTCTAATCGTAACTTTTGGGGCTTCACTATTGCTTCGTTTAATTCCGGTTGACCTCGCAACTATTTTGATCCCAAACGGAAGCGAAAGCGAACGCGAAATTCTGCGAAACGAAATCGGGCTCAACAAAGGACCTATTGGTTATTACCTCCAGTGGCTTGGCGACTTCGTGCAAGGTGACTTAGGGAAAATTTATTTCTCAGGTGGCACTGAAACTGTTTCGGATCACCTAGCAAAAGCGATGCCTAGGTCATTACTTTTAATGGCTTACACCCAGGTCTTTGCTCTTTCTGTTGCGATACCTCTTGGTGTAATTTCGGCTTATCGCGCTGGTCGTCGCACTGATCGAATTATCAGCAATATTTTATTCGTCATGGCTTCAATACCTGGGTTTGCTATCGCATTGATTCTGATTATTGTCGTCGGGGTAAAATTAGCCTGGCTACCAACTCTTGGTTATGCAACTTATTCTGAGGGTATTTGGGAGCATTTCAAACACATGCTGATGCCAGTGTTGAGTTTAAGTTTCGGATTAATTGCTACATATACGCGATTGTTGCGTGCCGACATGATCGCTTCACTTCGTGAAGACTACGTGACGATGGCGATGTCAAAAGGTTTAAGTGACCGAAGAATTCTATGGAAACATGTGTTTCGACCATCAAGTATCACTCTGTTTACTTCTGCGGCATTAAGCATGGGTGGTCTAATCGGTGGGGCAATTGTTATTGAAAGCATCTTTGCGACTTATGGTGTCGGCTTTGAGATTTTCGCGGCAATTGCTGGTCGACAATATATTTCGTTACAGTCATGCGTTGCGGTGATCTCTTTATTTTATGTTTTCTTTAACTTGGTTGTTGATATTGGTTCAGGTTTTGTAGATCCTCGCACTCGTGACCGGAGAGCAAATGTTTAATAATTCTAAATTCACTAAACCAACTTGGCTTTCTATTTCGTGGCTCGGGCTGATGCTTTTTCTGGCCGTCTTTGGTTCGCTGTTGCCGTTTAAATCTTGGAAGTTTGTCTATGAGGACGATCTTGGCGTAGTCCCTTTTTCGCCCGGCCATATTCTCGGCACCGATAATAATGGTTATGACCTGCTGGCGTCACTTATCGCTGGCACTCGCATGTCGATATTCATTGCGGTAACAGCGGTTAGTTTGGGCGGATTAATTGGTAGCGCACTTGGAATTACTGCAGCGTTTGTGCGAGGAAAGGTTGACACCGTGATGTCAACTCTGTTTAATGTCGGCCTCGCAGTTCCGAACTTGGTGCTTGCTTTGGCTCTTGTCTCGGTTTTGGCAACAAATGTTGACATAAATCAATCGGTGCCGACCTGGCGCAGAGTCATGGTTCTGATTGTCTCGCTGACGATTGTGCTGATTCCAATTTTGGGTCGCATTGCGCGAGGAGCGACGCTTTCATGGTCGGGTCGCGATTTTGTAACAGCGGCCCGCAGTATGGGGATGCGTGATCGCCAAATAATTATGAAGCATATTGTGCCAAATGTTTTGCCAGCCCTGATCGCAGTTGCGTTTCTTGCTGTCGGGGTCGTCATTATTGCTGAGGCGTCCTTGTCGATTCTTGGCGTTGGCATTCCTGATGGTGCAAGTTGGGGTGGCATGATCGCTCGTGGTCGCAATGATCTTGAGTACTCTCCGCACGTGCTCTACATTCCGGTGATATTTCTTGCCATCACGGTTATTTCGACGAACCAAATTGGTGAAGTGCTTCGCAGCAAACTTGACAGTCGTGAGGCAAAAGTATGAGTTCGCTAATGAGCATTAAAAACATGAGCGTCAATTTCGACACACCAGGTGGTTCACTTGAGGCGGTTCGTGGTGTCGATATTGAGATCCCAGCCGGAATGAGCGTTGGTGTAGTCGGCGAGTCTGGCAGTGGCAAGACGGTTATGTGTCGCGCGGCGATGGGACTCTTGCAGGGAAGCACCGTTAATCGCACCGGTACCGTTATTTTTGACGGTCATGAATTGACAGCGATGTCGAAAGAACAGGTGCGCGAATTATTCGGCTCAGGCATGGCAATGATCTTTCAAGATCCATTAACTGCATTGAACCCAGTGCGACGTATCGGTGCACAACTCTCTGAAGGTCTGCGCATTCGTCTTGGCATGAGTAAAAGCGATGCGATGGCACGCAGCAAAGAATTGCTCGAACTCGTGCGTATCCCAAATGCGGCGGCAGTGCTTAAGTCGTTTCCGTATCAATTGTCAGGTGGAATGCGCCAGCGCGTGATGATCGCAATAGCAATCGCATGTAATCCAAAACTTTTATTTGCTGACGAGCCAACTACTGCACTCGATGTAACAGTGCAGGCACAAATTTTGCAACTATTGCGCGAGTTACGTGAAGACTTGAATATGTCTATGGTTCTAGTGACCCATGACTTGGGTGTTGTTGCAGGCAACACCGACTATGTCGCAGTTATGTATGCAGGCGAAGTTGTTGAGTATGCACCGACAAAAAAATTGTTTGCTGACATGCGGATGCCTTATACGGAGGCGTTGCTTGATTCGATACCGCGAGTTGACCACAAATCGGGAACTCGCCTTTCAGTAATTGCTGGTCGACTTCCAGACCCAACACATCGCCCCGCTGGTTGCGGTTTTGCCCCACGTTGCAAATATGCCCAAGACAAATGCACGACAGACCATCCAGAGTTAAAAACAGACCCAGATGGCCATGTCTATCGTTGCTGGTTTCCGATTGGTGAGGCGTTGTAATGGCCGGGTCAGGTACAGCCCATATGCGCAACACCGTTGACTCGGTGTTGACAGTTCGCGATCTAACGGTTGAGTTTCGAGTCGGTAATAATAAAACCGTAAAAGCTGTCTCAGGTTTAAGCCTCGATGTTGTCAAAGGTGAAACCTTGGCAATTGTGGGCGAGTCTGGATGCGGTAAAACAACTTTAGTACGAGCAATTTTGCAATTGCCACCACCAAATTCTGGTGAAGTTATTTTCGACGGCACAGATTTAACTCTGTTGCCTAAAGAAAACCTTCGATCGGCACGAACTTCAATGCAGATGATCTTTCAAGATCCGATTTCGTCACTTAATCCGCGCATGACTGTGCATCAGTTGTTAGATGAGCCACTTGAGATTTGGGATCGTGGCACCCGCGCCGAGCGAGATGAGCGCATCAATAAGCTTCTTTTCAGTGTTGGGCTTGAACCAGATCTTGTTTTGAACCGCCGTTCATATGAGTTCTCTGGTGGGCAATGTCAGAGAATCAGCATCGCGCGCGCTCTCGCGCTCGACCCGCGAATGCTAATTTGCGATGAGCCTGTGAGCGCTCTTGATGTGAGCATTCAAGCGCAGATTCTTAACCTGTTGCTTTTCATGAAAGAAACTCATGGCCTGACGATGTTGTTTATTTCGCACGACTTGGCAGTTGTCAAAGCGATAAGTACTCGTGTGATGGTGATGTATCTCGGCAAGATTTGCGAAGTTGCTCCGCCGGATGTTCTTTATTCCAACCCAGCCCATCACTACACCCGTGCGTTGCTTAACTCGGTGCCGATTCCTGATCCAACTAAGCAAATTAGAACAGAACTATTGCAAGGTGAACCACCGTCGCCGATGAACCCACCAAGCGGCTGTCGTTTTAGAACTAGATGTGTCGGCGCATCAGCACTTTGCGCCGAGCAAGAACCACAATTGCGTGAGGTCTCACCTGGGCAGTTTGTTGCTTGCCACCATCCAATTGTTTAGTTTTTAATAACCTGCCAGATTGTTGATGTTGAGGCTGCTGCAAGCAGAACCTTTATCAAGTCACCAATTAGAAATGGTGCGACGCCAAGGCTGATCGCATTATCTTCACCAGTTGAGACTGCGATGTTTAATGAGTGCGCTAGCCAAACAGCACCGCATGTATAAATAATTGCCGAACCGAGCAACATTGCCGGCAGAGATGTTATGAATTGACGATCGTGTTTGCGTTCGGCGAGGTGGCCTACGGCTGCTGCTGCCAAGACAAATCCAATCATGTAACCCATGGTTGCGCCTGTGCCGACGCTCCAGCCACTTGCGGCATTCGAGTAAAACGGCAAGCCGATGAGACCGGCAAGCCAATATGTAACTTGACTAAGAGCACCAAGTTTTGTGCCGAGTGCAGCACCAGCAAGCAGCACGGCAAATGTTTGACCAGTTATTGGCACTGGCGTGAAACCAAGTGGAATTCGAATTTGTGCACAGATCGCAGTAAGTAAAGCGAAGCCGACAACCAATGTGGCATTACGAATGATGGTTTGTGTTCGTGCTTGTGGTTTTGGCCAGATGTCGGATAACACGAGTGTTTGGGTTTTGTTGATCATGACTCTAATTGTGTCATCATTGACGTAGTAAATAACGGTTTTATTAAAAATTGCGCGAAAGACTAATTTCTATGACAGCCAAAATAAAAGTTCTAATGGATTGTGATCCTGGGCATGATGATGCGTTCGCACTTATCGTTGCCGCTAAATTCGCAGAAGTAGTTGGAGTAACAACTGTTGCCGGCAATGCACCATTGTCGCTTACAACCAAAAATGCAAGAATTATTCTTGACCTTTGTGGGTCGAATGCGCCGTTGCATTCTGGGGCCAGTCGCCCGCTAGTCGCTGAACCGATTCACGCTGCATATATTCATGGCGAAAGCGGAATGGACGGCGCAAATTTACCCGAGCCATCTCGCCCTGCGGACGGCACTAACGCTGTCTATTTTATTATCGATACGGTTCGCGCAAACCCCGGCTTGTGGTTGGTGCCTACGGGGCCATTGACGAACATCGCATTGGCTTTGCGTGCCGCCCCAGATTTGGTTGACAATATTTCTGGAATATCAATTATGGGTGGTGGCAGATTCGGCAATCGCACGGCAACGGCTGAATTTAATATCTGGTGCGACCCTGAGGCTGCTGCTGCGGTTTTTGAATCTGGCGCAAAAATTATTATGAGTGGCTTGCACTTGACTCATCAAATTATGGCGACGCCAAAGCGAATCGAAATGGTGCGTGCGGCGCACGCTGTTGTTGGCCCAATGCTGGCAGGGCTGCTTGAATTTTTCACCAAGATGTACAAATCTCTACATGATGACTTCGAAGGTGCGCCGTTGCACGATGTTTGCGCTGTATTGGCTTTAACTCATCCTCAGTTATTTACTTCGAAAGAAACACACGTCGCAGTTGAACTTGATGGTAGTCATACGCGTGGAATGACAGTAATTGATGACCGTCATGTGAAGTCGCGAACAAAAGCCAACACACAAGTTCTTGAGACAATTGATGCCGACGCAGCTTTCGCAGTAATTGTTGACGCAGTTAGTTCGTGCGTCAAAAGTTAATGAATTAGATCGTAAAAATCTCGTACTTGTAGCCAACAAGCCCCAATAACTGGAAGATACTCAACAAATCAGCGCGTTTCGTGGTGCTATCTCGGCAACAATGAAAGGGTGGCAGATCCAGTTGGTTTAATTTCGCAACGCATTGCGGCTGCGTTCGCCAAAGTTGGCGAAGCACATGCGATTGGCATTGACACAGCAGTGCGCCAAAGTGATCGCGCTGATGCACAAGTAAATGGCTCGCTGGCACTTGCCAAGGCAATGGGTGCAGCGCCGCGAGACATCGCAGTCAAAGTTCTTGAAGTTGCAGAGTTGCAAGATATCTGTAGCGCAACAGAAGTTGCTGGGCCTGGCTTTATCAACCTCACATTTGCTAACGATTTTTTAGCTCGCGAACTAGTTGTCGCCAGTGGCAACGAGAAACTCGGCGTAGCTAGTGCACCCGCGTCGCGTCGCGTCGTGATTGATTATTCGGCGCCCAATGTTGCCAAAGAAATGCATGTTGGTCATTTGCGCTCAACAGTGATTGGCGATGCACTGGTGCGAATGCTGATGTACGTGGGCAACACTGTCGTGCGTGAAAACCATGTTGGTGACTGGGGCACACCTTTTGGTATGTTGATTGAACATCTCGTTGACTTAGGAGAGACAAGTGCTGCCGAAGAACTTTCGATCGGAGACTTAGATTCGTTTTACCGCAGCGCGCGAAAAAAGTTTGATGAATCTCAAGAGTTTCAAAACCGAGCGCGCACTCGGGTTGTTGCGCTACAGGGCGGCGACGCCGAGACACTTCGACTTTGGAAACTTTTAGTTACCGAAAGTACGAGATATTTTCAAACTATCTACGAAACTCTCGGTGTGATGTTGCAAGATTCAGATGTGATGGGTGAGAGCGCTTACAACTCGTTGTTACCGCAAGTTGCGCAACGACTATCTGATCTTGGGCTGCTCACAAATAGCGATGGTGCGGATGTTGTATTCCCAGAGGGGTTCACAAACCGCGAGAACCAACCGTTGCCGTTGATTATTCGTAAAACTGACGGTGGTTATAACTACGCGACGAGCGACCTCGCGTGTGTAATTGATCGTGTCGAAAGACTCAACGCATCGCTTTTGCTTTACGTTGTTGGGGCACCTCAGGCGCAGCATTTGCAAATGGTGTCAGCAGTAGCCAAACAAGCCGGTTGGTTGCAGACACCGCGAGAAATGGTTCATGTTGCTTTCGGCAACGTGTTAGGTGCCGATCGCAAAATGTTGAAGACCCGTAGTGGTGACACCATCAAACTTGATGCGTTGCTGACTGAGGCGGTTGAACGCGCTGCGGCGGCAGTTGCAGAAAAAAATCCAGAACTGTCGACTGAAAAACAAAGCGAAATTGCTCGCATCGTCGGCATCGGCGCAGTTAAATACGCAGATCTTTCAACTGACCGAATCAAAGATTACACATTTGATTGGGACCGAATGCTTTCGTTTGATGGCAACACGTCGCCATACTTGCAGTATGCGCATGCACGAATTTGTAGCATCTTTAGACGTGCAAATGTTGAACGCCAAAGTGTACGCACTGTGACGCCAATAATTGAACACACAGCAGAGCGAGAACTTGCAATGCGAGTGTTGCAATTTGATTCTGCATTTTGGGACACGATAGATAGGTACAGTCCGCATCGTTTGTGTACTTATCTATACGACTTGGCATCAGATTTCTCTTCGTTCTATGAGCAGTGCTCGGTGCTTAAGGCAGACTCGGAAGATCAACGCAATAGCCGATTAATGCTTTGTGATCTAACTGCACGGGTGATGCAGGCGGGTCTTGGTGTGCTTGGTATTGAAGCACCGGAGCAAATGTGAGTCGCATCGCCAAGCATTTGCTGCCAGACACAGCAGTTGAAAACAAATTGGGTCATTTAGAGATCGGTGGCTGCGATCTAGTCGAAGTTGCCGAAAAGTTCGGTACCCCCGTTTTTGTTTATGACGAAGAGCATCTTCGCTCTCGTTGTCGAGAGGCGGTCGAAGTTTTTGGCAGAAACCAAGTCGTCTACGCAACGAAAGCATTTTTGTGTGGAGCAATGGCACGATTGGCGCACGAAGAAGGTCTAATGCTTGATGTCGCAACTGGCGGTGAATTATTTGTCGCGTTGCACGCTGGTGTGCCAGGTTCTGCTTGTGTTTTGCACGGCAACAACAAAAGCATTGAAGAACTCAAGATGGCACTTGAGGCCAAGGTTCACCACATTGTTGTCGATAACTTTGATGAACTAGATCGCTTGGATGAGCTACATAAGCGTGGTTTGCCTCGAGCGCGAATTCAATTGCGAATTACTCCTGGCGTGGCGGTTCACACTCATGAGTTTGTTTCAACTGGTCAAGATGATTCAAAGTTCGGTTTCAATTTGCGTAACGGTGATGCGCAGCGCGCTGTTGATCGTGTGCGATCATCTGCGAGCGTCGAATTCGTTGGCATTCACTGTCACATTGGTTCAAACGTTTTCGCTGCAGAGAACTTTGAGCAGGCTGCAGAAATAATGGTCAACTTTGCCAATCAATTAGAAGTCGCCGAACTGACTTTGGGTGGCGGTCTTGGTGTCGCGTATGTTGAGAGCGAGCACGCACCAACGATCACTCAGTGGGCAAAAGCACTTGCTCCAGCGACGGCAAAGTTACGTAGTGGTACAAAAGTTTTTGTTGAGCCGGGCCGTGCGATAGTTGCATCTGCGGCGGTGACTCTATATCGCATCGGTTCAATAAAGCATTTGCCCGGTATACGAACATATGTTGCAGTTGATGGCGGAATGAGCGATAACCCGAGACCAGTGCTATACGACTCAGGGTACGAAGCATTTTTGCCGGCTCGAATTAATGATGACCGCACCGAACATGCACGAATTGTCGGCAAACATTGTGAGAGTGGTGATGTTTTGATCGATGATGCGTTGCTTCCAATGGGCTACAAAGTTAGTGACATAATTGCAACTCCAGTTACTGGTGCATACGGGCACAGCATGGGTTCTAATTACAACAAAGTCACTCGACCGCCAGTTGTTTTTGTTTGTAAAGGCTCGGCGCGATTAGTCGTTCGTCGCGAAACATTTATTGATCTCGTCAATCTTGACGTCGCAGATAGCGTATAAATATGCCGTCGCACACGAGCGCTCATGTTGTACGCCTCGGCGTGCTGGGTCACGGCGTTGTTGGCTCGGCGTTTGTTGCGTTAGTCAACCAACAGTCAGACGATATTTTGGCGCGCAGCGGTGTGCGTCTTGAAGTCGCACAGGTTTGCATTCGCGACACAAAGAAAAAGCACTCGCTACCTAAAGGTGCAGTGCTGGTTAGTGACCCGCATGCACTTGTGCAGTCATCTGAAGTTGATTTGGTGGTTGAACTGATGGGCGGCATTGATCCTGCTTCGGAACTTATTTTTGCTGCCCTTAAGGCCAATAAACCAGTCGTCACTGCCAATAAAGCGTTGCTTGCGCGTCACGGTGCCGAGTTGTTTCAAGCCGCTGATGCCGCGAGCACCGACTTGTTGTTCGAGGCCGCCGTTTGTGGCGGGATTCCACTAATCAGACCATTGCGTGAAAGCTTGCGCGGCGAACCAATTACTCGTGTAATGGGAATCGTCAATGGCACAACAAACTTTATTCTCACCAAGATGAGTGAACTTGGTGCCGACTATCAAGTTGCGCTTGCTGAAGCACAACAACTTGGCTTTGCCGAAGCTGATCCAACAGCAGATGTGCAGGGTCATGATGCTGCCGCCAAGATTGCGATCATCGCCAGTATCGCGTTTGGTACAACTGTTCGCCTAGATGATGTTTATTGCGAGGGAATCACAAAAATTACTGCAGCCGACATCACGATTGCACGTAAATTTGGTTTCGCTGTAAAACTTCTTGGCGTTGCTGAGTTAGCTAGCGCAAGTTCGAAACTTTCAGTTCGCGTGCACCCAGCGCTCGTGCCGC
>CALACK010000091.1 GCA_937890395.1 uncultured Acidimicrobiaceae bacterium
ACGCTAAGACCCATACATTCATCGTAGTTACCAAGAAATCACCCGAGTAAAGCTTGCATTTTCTCTGAAAATGCCTCACTAAGCAATTTGCTGCCAAGAATATTGAGGTGGGTCGAGTCATAATAAATGATTTTTCCGTCTTTGAAAGGGCTACAACTGTCGGCCACGCAAATTATCGAACTCGGATCAAAGCTCAGCACCGAGTATTTATCCACAATTTTTGACTCAACGACTTCGATCATGTTATTACGCGTGGCTTGACTTGAAAGTTTGCGAGAACCAATCTCGATTTTTGGTTTGATTAACGAAACATATGGATCAATAGTCACCGACGGCGGCTCATACACATTTAGCACCGGAACACCTAGCTCGGTTGTTTCATCGATCATCGCACTCAGCGCCGTACTGTATGAAGAAATTCGCTGATCCAAATATGTCGGTAAGCGTCCCGTATCTAGCGGAACTCGAAGTTCGTCTTGCATATAGCGAGTTTGAGAATTTGCAATGATTACCAACTTTGGGTATTCGCCGATATCCCCTTCGCACCAATCAGCAGCTTTTGACCAGACTTCTTGGTAAACGCAACCTCGAATCAATTCGCTTAATCGATGTTGAATGTCTTCGCACCAACTAACCCCGAGTGGAGCACGACTCAACATTGGACAACCAGCCGTAGCCAGAACTGCTACGTCATAACCGAGTGCATTGCCGGCGTCAATCACTCCATCTGCAAAAGCACGGGCTTGAGAGTCTCCGAATAAAAATATCTTGCCCTGTGAGTTGGCAACAGTAAAAGTGCAGGCCGTCTGGGGCCATGTATCTTGATCGGCAGTGAATCCACAATTTTCTGCCGCACCAGCCATTGGTGCAACATCAGGTTTTTCAAGTCCGAGACCTGTGCGCGCCAAAGCGTCAGTTGCGATACTGAAACTGATCGGCACGATCATACATATTGCTGCAAGGCCAATCGCGCGGATTCCGATGATTCGAGAATTTTTTCGAATCGGTTGCTCAATCAGTCGATATGACAGCGCTGTGGGTATCAACGCTAAGACACCCGCTAAAAGTGCATAGGTTGTGTTTTCGGGCCAAAGAGTTAGAGAAAAAACAATCAATGGCCAGTGCCATAGATACCACCCATAAGACACGTTGCCTAAAGCAACCAATGGATACCACCCCAAAATCCGCTGAGCAAATCTTGAGTTGTCACCTGCGATAATCAAAATTCCTGTTCCAAGAACAGGGACTAAGGCGACAACCCCAGGAAACGGTACAGATATTTCAAGTTTGAATGCAGACCAAATAATCGCCAATATCGCAACTGCAAACAAACCCGGGGATACCTTTATTAAAAATTTATTTCGTCTCGGTACGAATACCAACAACACACCGATACCAAACTCCCAAACGCGTGACGGGGTACCAAAAAATGCAAAACGCTCGGGAAATGGTGTGATCCGGTTACCAAATGAAAGAAGTGCACCAAAGACAAAAGATGCTGAACTTATCGTCACAACTCCGATAGCGAGTGTTGCTCGCTGTAACCGTTTACTCAGACGCGAGGTAAGTTTCCAGCCAATGTAAAGCGCCAAGGGCAAGATCAAATAAACCTGCTCTTCAACCGCCAGTGACCACATGTGACGAAATGGGTTCGCCTTCAAAGAAAAATAGGTATCTTGCAGAAAGAGATACGCGTTTGCCAGAAACAATGTCGTTGCCTGAGCTGTTTGGGCGACTTCTTGCTGGCCAGCGAAAGGTGAGATAACAAAAACCGAAAGCCCGAGCGTTGCAACGGTCACTAGACCAAGTGCCGGCAACAACCGCCGAGCTCGCCGAGCATAAAAGTTACGGAAACTAATCGCACCACTTTGATCAAGTTCGCGAATCAATAATTGCGTGATCACAAAACCCGAAATGACGAAAAACATGTCGACGCCAATAAAACCGCCAGGTAAACCGATACCAGAGTGATATATAACGACAAGCAAGACTGCAATTCCGCGTAAGCCTTGAATGTCATTACGAAACTGCGATTCGTCAATGAGCGTCACTTGAAACAGCCTAGAACTTTGAAGAACTATCTAGTTGACAGCAGAGCCGACGGCGTATTGTGAGTAGTTGTGTCAATTGACCCGCGAACTCCTGTGCTAGTTGGAC
>CALACK010000092.1 GCA_937890395.1 uncultured Acidimicrobiaceae bacterium
CTTCTTCTTGAGTTCAAGCTTCTTCTTCACCCCAGACGCACTCTTCTTAGGCACGCTCTTCGCAGATTTCTTTTTAGTAGCCGACTTTTTCTTTGAAACCACTATTGGCACCTCCCAAGCGGCCCAAAAATGAGGCGCTAATTTGACTGCCTTACGATAGCGGGTTCAAAGGTATAAATGTTCTAGTTTCGCTGCCTCGTTTTATTTAACCAAATTTAGCGATACAAATACCGCGACACCGTCAAGATCGGCGTTCGGGGCATGGTTTTTGACAAGTTCGATGTCGGTTGCCAGAGTTTCAGTCTTAATAGTTACAAAGTGACTAGATACCTGCTCAGCTAGTTCACTTGGCAAACCCAGCTGCAATTCAATTCGGTCCGATACATGCAACCCTGATTCTCGTCGTAACTGCTGAATGAGTCTTATCAAGTCGCGCGCCACACCCTCTGATTCAAGGTCAGGTGTCAAATCGATATCAAGAACTACGACACCCTCCGAACTATTCAATGTGGCACTCGCACCAGAGCTTTTAGGAACAAGTTTCAAATTGTATTCGCCTTCGAATAAGTCAATCGCGCCGGCTGTAATAACGTTGCCGTTTCGCTTCCAGTCACCTTTCTTAACCGCAACTATAACTTTTTGTGTGTTAGCGCCAAGTCTTGGGCCAACGACGCTTGGTACTACTTGTAATTCAAAAGCCGCAACCGATGACACATCGTCGGTGAACTCGACACTACGCACATTTACCTCATCTGCAATTACTTCAACGAATTTGCGCAGACCTTCTGAATCGGCAGTGGCGATAATCAGCTTCGCCAACGGAAGCCGAACGCGACGACTATGGATTTTTCTCAACGAAAGCGTGGTCGAGCAAACGTCACGAACGCGATCCATTGACGCCACAAGCGCATCGTCTTGGATCAACGAGTCAGCTGTTGGCCATGACTGCAAATGAACACTCCGTTCACCTGTTAGCCCACGGAATATTTCTTCAGAGATCAACGGCAATACTGGCGCTGCAACTCGCGTTAAGACATGCAGTACCGAATGCAACGTATTGATCGCCGTGATGTCACCAGACCAGAATCGATCTCTGCTTCGTCTGATATACCAATTAGTCAGAACATCCAAAAACGTTCTGATTTCGGCGCATGCAGCAAACAGATCGTATTTGTCGAAACTATTCGTCGTATCAGAAACCAAATCTCGCAATTTGGCAAAAATGTAGCGATCTAAAACATTTTCGCTCGAAGTATCAAATTTTCCGGTCAATGACTCGGCATTTGAATACAGAGTAAGAAAGTACCAACTATTCCAAAGTGGCAACATCACTTGACGCACAGTGTCACGCATTCCATCTTCGGTGACCGCAAAATCAGATCCACGCAAAATTGAAGACGATAACAAATACCAACGCATTGCATCAGCCCCATGGCTATCAAAAACTTTCATTGGGTCTGGATAATTACGCAGACTCTTTGACATCTTGGCGCCATCTTCGCCGAGCACAATGCCGTGACTCACACAGTTGAGAAATGCTGGTCGATCAAATAGTGCTGTTGCCAAAACATGCAAGGTATAAAACCACCCGCGAGTTTGGCCGATGTACTCAACAATGAAGTCGCCTGGATAATGATTCTCGAACCACTCTTGATTTTCAAACGGATAATGAACTTGAGCAAACGGCATGGATCCACTCTCGAACCAACAATCTAAGACTTCAGGTACACGCCGCATCATTGATATACCAGTTGGGTCGTCTGGGTTGGGGCGCACAAGTTCATCAATCGTTGGCCGATGTAATTCTTGAATATCGACACCGAAATCGCGTCGAAGTTCTTCGAGACTTCCGTAGACATCGATGCGCGGATATTCAGGGTTGTCACTTCGCCAAACTGGAATCGGCGAGCCCCAAAACCGGTTTCGACTGATCGTCCAATCCCGAGCGTTTTCTAACCACTTTCCAAAACTGCCGTTCTTCAAGTGGTCTGGCACCCAAGTCACTTGCTGATTCAATTCGACCATTCGCTCTTTAATTGCAGTTACTTTTACGAACCACGAACCAACTGCTTTATAAATCAGAGGTTTGCCTGTGCGCCAGCAATGGGGATAGGCGTGATCATAAGTCTCATGACGAATCACCACGCCACGATCTTTTAGAACTCGAATAATTGCTGGGTTGGCATCAAAAACCAATTGACCTTCGAAATCTTTTACTTCGCTTGTGAAACATCCGCGTGAATCAACTGGAACTACGAGTTCTATGTTTTCATCTTGACAAACACGTTGGTCGTCTTCGCCGAAACCTGGTGCCAAATGCACTACACCAGTGCCGTTATCTGTGGTTACGAAATCACCAGCGATAACTCGAAATGAGTTCGGTTGCTCAGCAAAATAATTAAATAGCGGCGCATATTTTCGGCCAACCAATTCGGCACCTTTAAGTGTCGAAATAATCTTTGGCTCAGGAAATTCTCGCTCATAAGATGCAAGGCGTTCGACTGCCAGAATTAGTTTTTTGCCGTCGTGCTCGATAATCGCGTAATCGACATCAACCGCAACTGCCAAAGCCAAGTTTGACGGCAATGTCCACGGAGTTGTTGTCCAAGCAAGAATAAACTCACCGGTTTCTAATTCAAAAGCAACCGTCAATGCAGGGTCTTGCACTTGCCGATAAGCATCATCCATTCGAGTTTCAGTGTTTGAAAGTGGCGTCTCAAGCGCCCATGAGTATGGCAAAACCCGAAAGCCTTCATAAATTAAGCCTTTGTCCCAAAGTGTTTTAAACGCCCACATCACGCTCTCCATATATGGAGTATCAAGCGTCTTATAGTCGTCTTCGAAATCAACCCATCGTGCTTGGCGAGTTACATATCGCTCCCAATCGCTGGTGTACTGCAAAACCGAACTTCGACAATATTCATTGAACTTGTCGATGCCGAAATCTGTGACTGCTTGTCGCCCAGAGATTTTCAGTTGGCGCTCAGCTTCGGCTTCTGCCGGGAGTCCATGACAATCCCAGCCAAAGCGACGCTCAACACGCTGACCTCGCATCGTGCGATACCTGGGTACCGCGTCTTTAACAAAACCTGTTAGTAAATGTCCGTAGTGCGGCAATCCATTTGCGAAAGGTGGACCATCATAAAAAACATATTCGTTTTCGCCATTGGCTCCGGCTTGATTCAATTCAACAGATGCTTCGAACGTTCTGTCTTGTTTCCAAAACTCTAAAGTTCGTGACTCTTGTAATGGAAAATTTGGTTGCGGCTCTACTTGTGGGTAAGACACGCGCGACTTAACATCTCAGGATCATGCCCTGCACAACAATCTGCAGGAATAACAACACAATCATGGAAGAAAAATCAATTGCACCAGTTCGGGGCAATTTTTGACGCACTGCGCTCAAGACTGGCTCAGTAATGCGACCAACAAAATAAGAAACTTGGGCGATGAACCCACCACTTGTCGAAGGAAACCAAGAAAGTACAACTCGTACGATGATCATCATCGTAAAAAGTGACACTGCATTACATAAAAGTGATCGCATATTTTAAACTTTCGACTAGTTCTAGCCGCGAATTACTCGAGCGCCAGATGGTTTCATCATAAACACTCCAGAGCTTACTTTCTCCATCCCTCCACCTTGTGCGTAACAGACACCGCTAGCAAAATCGAGAATTCGACGCATAACTCTCGTATCGGTGTCTTGTAGATCAATAATCACTGGAGTGCCTTTTCTGAAATGATCGACAATTCCTTTGACCTCTTCGTAACTTTGTGGACAGACCGTAATCGGCGTACTTGAGGGAGCTATAGGTCGAACACTCGCATCATCACGGCGACCAGCCGCTGGTCTAAGCGTTAGTCCAGAGTCGTGCTGTTCTTGTTGCCTACGAATTGCCACCTCTGTCTGCAGATCGCCGGCGCCATCAGCGTCATCAAAACGTGATCGATTGCCTTGAACTTGCGCACCGCGACGACCATCTCTCACATCACTGCCAAAATCTTGCTCGCTTTGCGGCTCATCCTGGAAGTCGTCATACGAATGATCATCGCCCAGACCTAAATAATCCATTGCACGTCGAAACATTGACATCTGATCAGTTTAGTTGCCAAATTGCTCTTAAAACGGGACTTTAAATTCGCTTTTATACCCTTGTGCCAAATAATCCTGACCCAATGCGTACCGCAGTTGAACCTTCTTCGACTGCTATTTCGAGGTCTGAAGTCATCCCCATACTTAATTCTTTGAGACCTAAATCTTTGGCTATTTTGCCAACGAGACGAAACGCATTTCGAGTAGCTGTCATATCGCTTTCCGTGGGCCCAACAGTCATTAATCCAATGACATCTAGACCAAGGCTCCGAGCCCTTGTGAGCAAAGCTTCAACATCGCTCGGTTGACAGCCACCTTTATCTGGCTCATTTGTTGAGTTGACTTGCAGCATAATCTGCACTGGGTTGATTAGTTTTACTTGATTTCGTGTGAGGCAACGCTTCGCGATTTCATCTACCAAACTGAGGCGGTCAACACTCTGCCAAACATCAACAAAATTAAGCAGCGATCTGATTTTGTTACTTTGCAATCGTCCAATAAAGTGCACGGGCAATCTTTGATCTTTTGGCACTTGGTCTAATTTTGCGATTAACTCCTGCGCGTAGTTCTCGCCAACCGCGTCACATCCAGTTGTAAATGCACTAGTTATTGCAGTCGCGTCAAAAGTCTTTGTGACCGCAATCAACTTGACGTTTTTGCCACCTGCATTTAAAATTCGGGCACGAATTGCAGAAACTCGCTCGGTGAGTGCTTCCAAGTTCGGCGAACTAACTGTCGTCACCGACGATCAACAATTACTTAAGAAAAGATGGAAGGTCGTCGTCGTCATCGCTGATCAACGGATCAGCACCGCCGAATAATTCTTTCAATCGCGCAGGGTTCGAGTCTGGACGAGTCGTGCCCGAAGTCGCCGTATTGCGACCGTCATTTCGAGTGGCTGCACGCTGTGACGATCCATCCGATCGATCAAAACCAGCGGCCACAACCGTGACCCGAACTTCGTCATTAATATCGTCATCGATAACTAAACCGTGAATAATATTTGCATCTTGATGTGCGACACTTCGCAGAATCTCCATTGCGTTCGTTACTTCAAACAACCCAACATTTGACGGGCCAGTAATATTTACAATCACGCCGCGAGCACCTTCGAGCGATGCCTCAAGCATCGGTGAATTGATCGCCGCATTTGCAGCAACTGTCGCACGATTTTCTCCGGTCGCAGAACCGGTACCCATCAATGCGGTGCCTGCATTCGCCAACACAGCCTTGACATCAGCGAAGTCAGTATTTATCAAACCCGGTGTCGTGATTAAACCAGTGATGCCCGAAACGCCCTGATACAAAACATCGTCGGCTCGTTTGAATGCCTCAAGCAAAGTTGTCTTCTCAGTCGAGATCGTCAACAACCTTTCATTTGGAATAACCACAAGAGTGTCGACTTTTTCTTTAAGCGCAGCAATACCTGCATCGGCTTGTATTGCGCGACGACGACCTTCAAAAGCAAATGGACGAGTAACAATTGCCACGGTGAGTGCACCCTCAGACTTGGCGATCTCAGCGACAATCGGTGCCGCACCGGTTCCTGTTCCTCCGCCTTCACCCGCGGTGATGAATACCATGTCAGCACCAGCAATAATTTCTTGAATTTCGGCACGATGTTGTTCTGCTGCCAGACGACCAACTTCTGGGTCTGCGCCAGCACCAAGACCCCTTGTTAACTCGCGACCGATATCAATTTTTGTGTTTGCGTCACTCATAAGCAACTGCTGAGCGTCTGTGTTTATCGCAACAAATTCAATTCCGCGCATTCCCATAGCGATCATATTATTTACCGCGTTAACTCCGCCTCCGCCAACTCCTATAACTTTGATGACTGCGAGATAATTCTGAGGCTGACCTGCCATTTAAGATAAATCCACAAAGATAAACATCACCTCTATTCTGCCATATTTTTCAACCAGCAACAGGCATCTCGCCAATGCCCTACTTTGACTGAACAGTCGGGATATCTGGGTTACTCAGGTCAATTGAGATGATCTGCTTAGAATCCTGGCGTCGAAGCAACACCACAAGCGAAATGAGTTTGTTTAGCACATCTACGGGCTCACCAAAATTAACGAGTGTGCCTGACCTAAGCGTCATTACTAATTGGTTGGGACCACCAGTGCCGACATTCAACACAAGTATTGCCAACTCATCAGGTAACCCAGTTGCCAACTGTGCTGCAGCTTTATAAAGGGCGCCGGCACTATTGCCAGGCGAGAGATTTGGGCCAACACCTGTTATTTGCAGATATTCAGTCGGCTGTCCATCTTCTACAGCCAAAACTCGGCCTTGTGCGTCAACAATCCGAGCGCGATTGTCGACACCTATAAACCAAGCGACCGGAACGCGTTCTGCGATTTCAATTAGCAAACGGGAAGGGAAAAATTGCTTGATGCGCACAGTCTCTACCCACGGGTCGTCTTCAAGTCGACGCGATGCTTCTCTAGTATCAACTGTGAGTAGAGGTTTACCTAGAAGTGACTGCTCAACGGAAACCAACAGATCTTTGTTCATATATTTTGAACCTTCAATCTCGACATCACGCACAGAAATAATTGGTGATGCAAGGACGATGAGCACCAACGCAACAACAACGAAAAAGGCAGAACCGAAAATCAAATACTTGGTTCTTTTTTGAAAAGACCTCTTCAAAGTCGCTTCACGCTCAACATCTGCCGCTGCGTCATCAATAATGACGAAGGTCGCTGAACTCGGAGCAATATGTACCGTCTCGGTCCGAGCATCAATCGGAAACGTGCTGTCAGTAGGTAACCGCAGCTCTTCGTCAATTATCACAATTCGCCTAGGTACATCAGTTTCCAACGCGACTGTTTCTATTTTCGATATTTCAACAACCGCCTGGATATCTGAGTCAAGGAAAGTAGTCGAATCTTTGACTATCGGCTCGAGTTTGTCATCAAGTTCGTATTCGACGACATGCACGTCTGGTTTTGTAACTCTAAAAATACTGATCGGAGTTGCATCGCCTTCAAATGCATCTTTCAACTCTTCAAGCACATCATCCGAAAGTTTTTCAGAAACCACAGGTACAGGTAGCGACGAGTCAGGACTATTAGAGACACCAAATACTGCATCTAGTTGAGAGTTCGAGTTTGACGGCTTAAGGGTTTGTGCACCTGCTTGAGAACTGACTGGAGTTGGAAAACCAACTAAACGAATTTCACTACGAAGATCAATCCCATGTGCTTCGCTGACGCGCTGGCGAACGAACGTCATCAACTCGACGACATCGTCTGCGCTTCCGCCTTCGTCAGATTGAATAAAGTTTGCGTGCTTGTCCGAGACGCTGGCCGAGCGAATTCTGTATCCCCGCAATCCGAGTTCGTCAATTAATTCGCCTGCAGACGTAACTCCTGCTACTGGGTTAACAAAAACCGAACCTGCATTTTGACCACCAGGTTGATTTTCGCGGCGCCACTTAACGATCTCAGACAATCTCGCCTGACCGACAATTGTGTCGCCCCAACTCAGTCGCAAAGTTGCAGACAATACGACATGATCGTCGGTTAAATCTGAACCACGAAATCGCAAACCCAAATCAGCAGCGGAGACATTTGCTTCGATTCCGCGCTCGATATGAAACAGCCGTACGCTAAGCAACGACGCAATCATGTCGGCGCCGTGACCGCCCGCATTCATTCGCACTGCCCCACCTATTGCACCTGGCACTCCGACTGCCCACTCAAGCCCGGTCAAACCATGATGAACACTTTGACGCGCCAAAACGGGAAGGGGCGCCATCGCCCCAGCAATCACAATTGGAGATTCACCGACGGTCGGAAGATTAATTAATTCAGCAAATGGTCCAAGTGTCACTGCGATGCCACGAAAGCCACGATCACTGACCAACATGTTGCTACCCCGACCAATCACTACGACTGGAACCTTGACTTTAGATAACGCTCGCGACAGCGAATGCAGATCTTCAACAGTCAACACTCGCATGAATAACGCCGCTGCACCACCAACTCTGTAGGTCGTGTACTGGGCAAGTGGCTCGTTTTCGGTTACGCGATCTCCTAAGAGCGATGCGATTCGCGATAAATCTCTATCATTAGCATCCGCGATATCTGTTATCACTGACTAGTTCAACTTTCGTGAAATCAGTTCTGAAGGGAGCATGGCAATATCGCCACATCCCATTGAAATACAAAGATCTCCAGGCTTGAGCTCATTATCTAGAAATTCTATGAGACCACTGCGTTTTGGCTGGTATATCACTTTAAGTTTTGGATGTGCAGTTCGGATTGCGTTGACGACCAGCTCGCCGGTGACCCCAGCGATTTTGGCTGTGCCCGACGCATAAATATCTGTGACAACTACTAGATCAGCATCAGAAAATGAATCAGCATAGAGGTGCGAAATAACTGACATTCGATTGAAACGATTTGGTTGAAACACTGCAACTACTCGCGTCCACGAATCAGATTTATCTCGCGCACCGGCTAATACTGCTGAAATCTCATTAGGCAAATGGGCGTAGTCATCGACGTACGTAATGCCACGGTGTGTGCCGTGATTATCAAACCGACGCGCAACTCCACCGAACTTTGCAAGAGCAGTTGCGGCTTGTGCAAAACTGGCGCCGAGACTAATCGCCATCACCAGCGCACCAAGTGCATTGCGAACATTATGAATACCACGAAGCTGAATGTTGACAATACCTAATCGCACTGTTTGAGTATCAATATTCTGCGACACGGTGAATTGTGCAGCTCCATTGTTGAATGAAATTTCGCTGGCTACGAAATCTGCATCCACAAGTCTTTGGGTTTTTGAATTACCTACCGAAGCGCTATAAGTAATCGAAACCAGTTGTTGAGCAATTTCGGCACAAAACGCGTCATCGACGCACAAAACTCGTGGCCCATTGACTTTGCTTATGAACTCTCTGAAGCTTTCGCGGATTGCATCAAATGTCTGAAAGTTGTCCAAATGATCAATATCAACATTTGTCAAAATCGCTCCCATAAGTGGCAACTGCAAATGCGTTGAATCGCTTTCATCTGCCTCAACGACAAATAAATCGCTATTCGTCCACGATGCGCCTCGACCAAAGTCATTGACATCACCTCCAATTAAATAACTTGGGTTCAGTTTTGACTCAATCAGAATCGCCGTCAGCATTGATGATGTCGTAGTTTTGCCATGCGTTCCTGCAACACCAACGCTGCGCGCCCGACTACAAATTGCAGAAAGAATCTCAGCTCGAGACAAAACTCGAATGTTAGAACTTATTGCCTTTTGATATTCGATATTGCTCTTCGGTATCGCTGGAGAGCCAGTGACAGCATCACAATCTTTGACCACATCAGCGTTGTGCCCGATATTTATTTTGACACCAACTTTTCTGAGCCGTTCAATTACTTCTCCGTCGGAAATATCGCTACCAGAGACAACATGACCCATCTCGGCAAGCACAGTTGCTATTGCCGACATTCCTGGCCCGCCAACACCAACGATATGAATTTTGCGCTGTTTGTCAAGCCTGAAATCTGTCAAAGCTAAGTCTGACGATTTATCGCCAGCGACCAGGGAAATCAGTTTTACGAGCCCAGAGTCGCGATGCAATTGCCCGACAACACGCGCGTATTGATCCATCTGACGTAATTTCTCATCATCGTCAATTAATGAAATCACAGCATTACAAATCTGTTGCTTTGAAACTGCATCTTCATCTAAAACTATTGCTCCATTTGAGTCACCTAACCACTGGGCATTAAAATATTGGTGGTTGTCTGCAGCCTGCTTCCATGGGATAAGAACGCTTGCGCGACCAACCGTTGCCAATTCGGCAACCGTACTTGCCCCGGCGCGAGATATGACTAGGTCACTTGCTGCATACACATCGTGCATTGAATCAGTCGCTGGCAACCTGACATAAAAAATAGCATTTGTGTTTTGATGTTTCGGCAGATCAGCATCAAAATATCTTTCACCAGTCAGATGAATTATCGAAAGATCTTGACGATTGTGATGTTGTTCGACCAATTCTCGTGTCAGTTTGTTGAGAAACGCAGACCCGAGCGAGCCCCCGGTAACTGCAATAACCTTGCCGGTCTTTGGCAAGCCGAGTCGCGACCGTGCTGCTTCACGCGTTGCCGCGACTTCTAGGTTTCGAATAGAACGACGAACTGGCGCACCGGTCAAAGTTGCATTACGCAACTTGGTCGGCAAATAAGCCACAGCTGTAGCGGCAGCCTGACGAGCCTGCATCTTTGTTGCGCGACCCGGTAAACGATCGTACGAAACTGTGACGACAGGAATATTCAGTTTGACTGCGGCCCGAGTCGCAGGAACACTGCCATAGCCACCGACAGAAATTACGACTGCTGGCTTCAGACTCCGCAAAAGAACAGTGGCATGGTTGATCGCTCGTCGCAATATCTGCACAGCATGCAGATTTTTTTTCAACGACGTAAATGAGAGATTTCGGCTAAAGCCACGCACATCTAGAAGTGTCAGAGGGATTCTCGTCGGAGGAACAAGTTTTGTTTCAACTCCATTTAAAGTGCCTACAAAATGAATCTGATCCGACGAGTAACCGGAATCAACAAGTAGTTCAGCGATCGCCAATGCCGGAATCACATGTCCACTAGTGCCACCACCGGTGATCACCGCATAAATTGAATGGTTTGATTTATTCAAAATTCTCGCCAGTGATCAGCAATCAGTCCATATTACGAGCGACATTAAGCAGCAAACCTGCTGCTGACATGCACACGAGAAGTGAACTTCCTCCATACGAGATGAGTGGAAGCGTCAAACCTGTAACAGGCATCGAGCCAGTTACTCCGCCGATATTTATACATGCTTGCAACGCAAACCACATCGTCACGCCCCCAGCGACTAAGGCCGTAAACTTATCCGGAGCTCTCTTACTAGCTTGTAAACCAAAAAGGGTAAAAATCAAAAATCCCCCGATCACAAGACTCACACCAATTAATCCGAATTCTTCAGCAACTGTTGAGAAAATGAAATCGCTATGTACAAGTGGCACATAGCCCCACTTGCCAGTGCCCGCTCCAGCCCCAGTACCAGTTATGCCACCATTTGAAATTGCTAGAATTGACTGCCAAACCTGATAACCGTATCCACTCTTTGTCTCATCTAGATTCATGAATGCTGTCCAGCGATTACGTCTCGACGAGCTTGACAGGGTAAATAGGCCGCCAATTAAAATCGACATCAATGACAATGGAAAAACGATTCGTAACGGTGTGCCAGCCATAAATATCAAAGTCAAGACAATGCAGGTGAGAATAATTGCGCCACCCAGGTCTTTTTGAACAAGACACAACGCAACAGAAATTATCCACACGCGCAAAACTGGTTTTATAGCTACAGATAGATCAGACGAATCTTTGCGACGTTTACTGAGTAAATGTGCGCAATAAACTAAGAGCGCAAATTTTAGAAATTCGGATGGCTGAAACCCAACTGGACCGATCGCAACCCACGCACGAGCGCCATTGGTGCTCACACCTATACCTGGAGCAAATGGCAGAGTCATCAAACCGAACGCGAATATTAAACCAGGTAACACGAATTTTCTTAAAAGTGAATACGGAAAAAAATAAAAAAACACCATACCCAAAACACCAACACTTGACCACATCAATTGTTTGAAAAACATTCTCCACGGGGACATTCCGCGATTAAGAGCAACTATTGAAGATGATGACAGCACCATTACTAATCCAAAAGTGATCAGGCTAAGAACTGTGATCAGAATCCAAAATACCGTCGCGTTCGCAGCACCCAATTGACTGCGTCCCGACAAGGTGATACCGCGGTCTTCAAGAACATCGCGCCGACGTTCACCCAATGTGGCTGCACCGCCTGAACTTGAAATAGTTGTGCTCATCGAGCCGCCTCGGCCACATCGAGACTTTCTACTAGTGCGTTAACCTCTTTTGCAAAGTCATCACCACGCTGCCCATAGTTTGCATACCAGTCATAACTAGTGCACCCTGGTGAAAGCAAAACTACATCGCCAGGTTTTGCCAATGCATTTGCTGCCGCAACCGCTTCATGCATTGAGTTTGCCGTGCGAACCTCACAGACTTCAGAAAACGCACTTTGAATTTCTTTTTGCGCGGAACCAATTGCGACGACAGCCCGCATTCTCTTGGGCTGACAAGCCATCTCATCCAAATCAAGACCTTTGTTCTTTCCGCCAGCGATCAGCACAATTGAGTCAAATGATCGCAATGCAACCTTTGATGCATGCGGACTCGTTGCTTTTGAATCGTTGTACCACGCGACGCCGCGAGAAGTTACAACCAACTCAATTCGATGTGGAGCATTAACAAATTCGGCAAGCGCAGTCGCCACATCATTTTTAGTTGCAAGACCAGACTCAATCGTTATCGCCGCTGCAGCGAGGGCATTAGTGATGTCGTGTGGCAAACTTCGACGCATCTCAGAAACATTCATTATTCGCCCATTTGGTGAATTTAAGAATCCGTCGCTCAGGTGGTAGTCGCCAGACTCTGACCCGAAACTAATTATCCGAGCGCCACTCTGTTTGGCGATTGCAAAAATCGATTCGTCGTTCTGCGGTACTACCGCTACATCATCGTTATTAAGATGTGCCCACATTTGCGCCTTGGCAGATTTATACGAATCAAAAGATGAGTGCCAATCTAAATGATCAGGCGCGAGATTAAGCCAGACCGATGCCCGAGTGCGAAACTTTTTCGTGTACGCCAACCTGAAACTTGAGCATTCAACCGCAAACGCTTGCGCATCGCTTTTCAAAGCTGAAATTAGCGGAAGTTCAGTATTGCCGACAGCTGTTGCGCGCAATCCAGCAGAACTCAAAATCGCCGCTGCCATCAGCGTTGTCGTTGTCTTGCCATCTGTACCTGTGATAGCAACCATCGGCCTTGGATGCGGCGCCAGTTGCTCTAATTGATACGCAAGTTCAATTTCAGAGGCAATGAATTTATTTTGTGTTTTCGAAAACTTTATGACTTGATGTTCTTCTGGAACTCCTGGTGCCGGCGAAACCTGATCTACTTGAGCAATAATTTCAATTAGTTGTTGTGCATCTGGATTGCTTACGAAACGAGCATCAAGTTCGCTAGCTAATTGATTATGCGCAGCAATAGCCACATCGTCAGTCGAATCGTCTGCAAGTACAACAGACTGACCGCGTGCAACAAGTTCTTTGGCAACCGCTCTACCCGCGACTGCTAGACCGTAGACAAGCGTTGTTGTCATTTCAGCGACGCAACCTGGCGAGACTCTGCATGTCGGTGAAGTCGGCAATAAAAATCGCAACTGCAGTCGCAACGCAGATTGCAGAAATTATCCAAAAACGAATAATTACTGTGGTCTCAGGCCAACCGAGTTGTTCAAAGTGGTGATGAATTGGTGAGTTGAGCAGTAATCGTTTCTTACGACCCGATGCTTTGAATACTCCCATCTGTACTGCGACTGAACCGGCTTCAAATACGTTGATGCCACAAATGATTGGCAGCAAAAGGTGTGTATTAGTTGTTACTGCGAGAAGACCTAACGCTGTACCGATTCCGAGCGCACCGACGTCTCCCATAAAAATTCGTGCTGGTGCAGCGTTCCACCACAAGAATCCACCGCACGCTCCACCTAATGCCGCTGAAAGAACTGCCAGATCAAGCGGATTAATCACACTGTGATACAAGTGAGGATTTCTAAACGCCCAGTAGCCGATAACCGTGAAAGCAACGAACCCAAATGTCGCCGAGCCAGCAGCAAGACCATCTAGACCGTCGGTGATGTTGACTGCATTTGCTGTTCCCCAGACCATTAATGCCGTCCAAATTACAAATAGTGGCCAAGTGAATGTAATTCCTGGAAGATCTGATCTCGTAAACGAGAGTGTTTCGCTAACACCCGTGGCCGCCTGCAACCACCAAGTTAAAACAATACAAATACCAAATGTTATGTAACCTTTTTTTTTCCAAAATATTCCACGATTGTGCTGGCGCTGGACTTTAAGAAAGTCATCTAGAAAACCGATCGTCGCCAATACAAAAACAGCAACCCAAATAATCATCGATTGATCAGAAAACGGAAGTCCATCTCTTAAGTGAGCAACCAACCATCCAAACGCGGCAGAAAACAAGATCGCGATACCGCCCATTGTCGGTGTACCTTGCTTGCTCATGTGTTGAACCGGCCCACGGTCTTCGGCACCAAGTATTGGTTGACCTTTACCAAGTCGTTTAAATATCGCCATCAACAACCGAGTAGTTGCGAGTGAAGCGAACATTGCAACTCCGGCCGCCATCAAAATTGCAATCACAAAGCCACCTTTAATAGTTCTCGTGACACAGCGACATCGTTAAATTCGATTTCGTTTGCGCCTATTGTCTGCGTTGATTCATGACCTTTACCGGCGATTACCACAATGTCTCCGCTGCACGCCACCGAAAATGCCTGTGCTATCGCATCACGTCGGTCAAGAATAACATAAATTGGCTTTTTTAGAGCGTGGTTGCAACCAACTTCTATTTGCTTCGCGATAACAGAGGAATCTTCAAGGCGCGGATTGTCTGATGTGATAAAAACCACATCTGCTAAATCACTTGCTACTTTTCCCATTCTTGGTCGTTTCTGATGATCGCGATCACCACCGCAACCGAACACAACGATCACGCGACCCGAGTCGGTAATCAATTTTCTTGTCGCATCCAAAACATTTTGTAGTGCCTCGGGTGTGTGCGCATAATCAACTACAACACCAAAATTCTGACCAACTGATACAGATTCAAATCGCCCTGCGATTGCGTCCGCAGCAGCCAAACCTTTGGCAATGTCGCTTGTGGCGACACCGAGTTTGGCTGCTGCGTTCGCGGCAGCTAGCGCGTTCATTACATTGAAGTATCCACCTGTGACGAGTTGTACCTTCTCGCCTCGCCAAACAAAAGATAGCTGATCAACTTCTGCCACAATTTGTGACGCATCGTTGATTCCAAATGTCTCTAAGTTAACTTCATTTTTTTCATTTAAAATCACGATCAACTTTGCGCCATAATGATCATCTCGGTTTACGATGCACGTGTCCGTATATTGTTGCGTGAATAATTTTGATTTTGCCGAAAAATATTCGTCCATTGATCCGTGAAAATCTAAATGATCTTGACCGAGATTTGTAAATATGGTTTCAGCAAATCTCGTACCTGCTACGCGACATAACGACAAAGCATGCGACGAAACCTCCATCACCACAGCATTGCACCCGCGCTCAAACTCATTGGCTAATGATCGTTGCAAGTCCGTAGCTTCAGGAGTTGTTCGGGCACCGGAGAGAGTTCCGAAAACTGCAGTGACTAGACCGTGCTGGCGCAATACTGATGCCAGTAAATGTGCGGTCGTTGTTTTGCCATTAGTTCCAGTAATGCCAATCACTTTCAATTTCGAACTTGGACGACCAAAAAATTCAGCGGCAAAATATCCCATCGCAGTTCGAACATCGTCAACAACTATTTGTGGAACGTCAACATTCAATTTTCGTTCAACAAGAATTGCTGATGCACCATTCTTTATGGCTTCTACCGCAAATTCATGACCGTCGACATTTTCGCCAACTACACAACAGAACAAGCAACCACTTGAAATGTTTTTTGAGTCATGTGTGATCTCATTTACGAAAACATTTTGGTCACCATAAACCTCTCGGGCAACGACCTCATTTACTCCCGTCACAAGATCTATCAGTTGAAGTGATCTGGCACTCATGTCAGTGAGACGCTCCTAGATCTGCAGGACGTGGCCCGACACAGCCCAAGTCACCTTGAGGGGGACGGATATCGAGTTCATTGACAAGGGCTTGCCCGATGCGCGCGAACACTGGTGCGGCCGCTAGTCCGCCGAATCGGTCTTTTGCTGTTGGATCTGGTTCGTCAATTGAAACCAAAACTGTCATCCGTGGATTACCTGCAGGCAAAAACCCAACGAACGATGCGAAATACGAATTGGTTCCATCCTCTGCTGTATATTTTCCATTTTTTTGAAGTTTGTACGCGGTACCAGTTTTGCCAGCAACACTCATTCCTGAGAGTTGCGCGAGTCCGCCTGTTCCATGGCAAACCACGTCAGTCATCATTTCGGTCATTACTTTCGCGGTTGCTTCGCTAACAACTTCGTGGGTCTGAGACTGCGGAGCGTCAGTGACGACTCCCTTTGCATCTACTGTCGCTTTTACTAATTTTGGTGCGATATAAACACCTCTGTTGGCGATCGTATTTACTGCCGATACCAGTTGCAATCCGGTTGCGGTATATCCATAGCCATAAGCGAAGGTAATTTTTTCGGTGCCTTGCCATTTTTCTGCTGGCTTTAAAACTCCGCGCGACTCTGCAGGGTAATTGACAGGAGTTTTTGTACCAAAACCAAATGATTGAAGATAGTCATGATTCGTTTTGCTGTTAAGCAAACGTGAAATCAAAACCGTTCCGTTGTTTGACGAATCGACAATTATTTTTCGTACTGTCATGTCTTGCGTTGGGTGAACATATCCATCTGAAACTTTGTACTCCCAGTCAGTACCTTTGTCATAGATTTCTTCATACGGCACTGTGAATATCGTCGATGGCACTGCTTTACCTTCGTTAATTGCAGCAGCGATACTAAATACTTTCGCGACCGAACCAGGTTCGTAGGCTTCAACTGCGGCGAAGTTTCCTGAATCACTTGTATAACTTCCATCAGTGTTGCGACGAATATTTGACATCGCATAAATTTCGCCAGTTTTTGTATCCATCACAATTGCTGAGCCGCTACGCGCTTCAACAAACTGAACTTGCTGTGTGAGAATTGAGTCAACTTGAAATTGAATTGTTCGATTAATCGTCGTAATTAGCCTGCCACCAGGTATTGCTTCGACGACATCACTCGAGCCGGCAGCCATTGACTTTCCACTGGCGTTTACCTCGCGCGCGATGCGACCATCTTCACCTGCGAGCAATTCTTGATATTGCAACTCAAGACCCGAGATTCCGAGACCATCAATATCGGTGCGACCAATTAGTCCACGTAAACCACTACTTGTCAACGCCCGACCAGATTCGCGATATGACGAAACACCTTTAAGCCCAAGAGCAATAATTACATCGGCAAGTCGTTGATCGGCTTGACGAGCAACATATACAAAACTTGAACTTTGGTCTCGAAGTTTGATTGACAACTCAAGTTTTGCTTCATCTGTTATTTGCAAAATGCTGCCGACGGCATTTGCGACACCGATTGGGTCAGTTACCGAGCGCGGATCTGCGAAAACTGTTCGTGTCGGTATCGGCAACGCCAATTCTTGTCCATTACGATCCAAAATTGATCCGCGTTCAGCACGAAGTGTTTGAACTCTCGTTCGTTGCGAAACGCTCGCGTCACGATATTCACTAGCCCAAACTGTTTGCAGCATTGCAACTCGAATACCGAGACCAACCAGCAATAAGGCAACAATCGAGAACATAAAACTTGTACGTTTTTGTACGGTTCCAACTTTGAGATCTTTCGCAAACACATCGAAACCTTTGTTAACGACAGCACCATTTCGATGAGAAATTTGAGCAACTTGCTTTCGGTGCTTATCGTTCGCGCGAATTTTGCGCTTTGAAAGAGCCTTGCCCTTAGATTGTTTTATACGTATTGATCTGCCGAGACTTTCGGCACGACGTTCACGAATTGACTGGCTCACGGTGCTGACCCGTTGCTCTCAAGCACAATCTCAGCGGAGTTACGCGGTAAAGCAATCGAATCATCCATTTCTCCGGTCGAAGCCAAGACCATGGTTACAACATCTGAAGGAATCTCTTCAAACTTTGCGCCTGATCCGGGCCACATGCCCAACATGATCGCTTGGGCTCGCAAATAATCTGGAGCCCGCAGTTCGGCTCGTTGCTGGCGTAACTCGTTGTAATGCTGACGCGAAAGCCGCACATCAGTACTTACTTTGTCAAGTCTTAACTGTTGTTCAGCGATGACTGTTTGAAAAATGACAATAAATCCAAAAAGTGAAGAGAGAGTAACTATTACTAAAGTTACTTTTGAAAATTTAGATTTTGTCGCTGGTTGCACAACCCGTAGTTGCGGTTTAGCAGTATTTAGTGAGCGGTTTCTTGAGCCATTTCGTCGATTTTCTGGCCGAGAGACTTGTCGCGTAACTGGCCGCGTGACTTGTCGCGTAACTGGCCGAGAGACTTGTCGCGTAACTGGCCGCGTGACCGCGCGCGTCCCTGCTCGTGTTACAGGTTCTGCGCGATGCAGACGAATCGTTTCTTGGCGACGAGAATATGCCGCAGACATCTCAGCCTCTAGCCTCTGCAAGGGCTTTTTCAATAACTCGCAACCGAGCCGACTTAGCTCGGCGATTTTGAGTTTGCTCGTGCTCACTTGGGTATTGAGCGACTCGCACTCGGTGAACACGGCGTGTGCCAAGTTGCGACTCGTGCACAAATGGTGATCCGATTTTTTGTTCATCAGCATCTTTTTCAGAGGATCTGAAAACTTGTTTAACAATTCGATTTTCACCTGAGTGGTAGGTCAAAACTGCTACTCGCCCACCAACTTTTGTGGCATCAATTGCAACTTGCAATGCTCTCGCAAGAATCTCAAGTTCTTTATTAACTTCAATGCGAATTGCTTGAAATGTTCGCTTCGCAGGATGCCCACCCGTGCGACGCGCCGGCGCAGGAATCGCTGCAACAATCACTTCAGCCAGGTGTGTGGTTGTGCTGATCGGTCGTGCTGCAACAATCGCCCGAGCTATTCGCCGTGCAAATTTCTCATCTGCATTCTCTGTGATTATGCCAGCAAGTTCTGATTCTTGATAACTATTAACGACATCTGCGGCGCTCAACTCACCGCGCTGATCCATTCGCATATCTAATGGACCATCATTTCGATAAGAAAAGCCTCGCTCTGCAATATCGAGTTGTGGCGAAGAAACCCCGAGATCAAATAGGGCACCAGATATTTCTTTGATCGAGAGCTCTTCGAGAACTGCATTCAACGAATCGAAGCGAACTCGACGAACTGTTAACCGACCACGCAGCGATGCGTCATCGACAATCATCCTCTCTGCATTTGCGATTGCATCTGCATCTTGATCTAATCCCAAAATTTGGATAGATGGGTTAGCTTTCAAAATTGCCTTGGCATGCCCACCAAGACCGAAAGTTGCATCAACTACAACGCCGGGGGGTACCGTTGTAAAACATTGAGCAATTTCATTTAACATCACTGGCTCATGTCTGTTGAGCTGTGATTCGTGCTGTGAATTCAACCGCGAATTCAGTTCTGAACTTTTTTCACTCGTCATGGCAGTCTTGCAACCTGCAACTAGTCACCACCATCGCTTCGCTTATCAGCAGTCCCCCGACCAACGGTGCCTCCGGGATTTCTCCCCGGATAGCGAGACAGTAGCGAGCGGAGTTGGGTGCTATCCATCTTGTTAGTCGGAAGACTGCTGATAATCGAAACTCATGCAACTTGTGACTGTTGCAAAAAAGTTTGTTGCGTGACCTCCCTTCGTTCGCTACTCTGCGCCAGCTAGTTCTTGGGCACCGGAATCACTAATGCGCTGATGACGCTCTGGATCCCAAATTTCGACTCGGTCAAATGAACCGCTGACAACTACTCGCGAATTAAGTTGAAGCCCTGCATAAGTGCGCAATTTCTCATCAATGTTGATGCGACCTTGAGTGTCGACAGTTACTTCAATCATGTTTGAGGCCAAAGCTCGCTGCTGTTTGCGATCCATCTCGCCGCGACGAACTTTGTCCATCGCATCGTTAGCTACAGATAAGAAAGCTTCAGTGGTGAGAACGTCTACACATTTGTCACGCCCAAGAGCGAGATAGCACTTTGGCTCAAGGCGTGGACGAAAAGCGGCTGGCAGAGCGATGCGACCCTTTGGATCCAATTGACGCTCGTGTGCACCTACAAACACTGACCCTCCGCTTTGTCCCAAAACCCATTATCTAAAAGGCTTTGGAGCTCCCTCCGCAACCTGAAAAGAGTATATCCCACTTTCCCCCACTATTGTTGATTTTACCCCACTTTGCCCCACCAAATTTTGAGTGAACGACTCTAAATACCAAAAAACACTATTTGCTAGTTATTTAGCTAGTGAGCTAGTGAGCTAGAGCGATTTAGCCAAATTAATCAACGAATTGGCGATCTCATTAAGACCACCCGAAACCCCTGTTTGAATTGAATTGAAGTCTGATCCGATGACTTTTTTGGTGCCCGACAGTTTTTCAAAATCTAAATATTTTTCGTACGCCTCGGTCGACCAGCGACTGTGCAATACGCATTGAAACCTTGCCATCTCTCTAGTTCGTCGCTGAGAAATACCCACCAACTTTTTGCCGTGCAGTGTTACCTCGCCTGGCCCAAGCCCGGCAAAACAGACTAGATCCGAAATCTCATTTCGCTCAAGCCCACCACGATGAACAATTAATTGATCACGCGAAGCCACATCATTTTCGGCAAGTGCTGCGGCCCACAAATCGCCAACCCACCACATTGATCTTCCAATATCATCGCTCCATAAAATATCATCACGCTCAATCACAAGATCGATCCATAAGTGGTGATTGACCCCAAGAAACACGACACCGCCGCCACTACGTCGGCGAACAACGCTAACTAGATCATCATCGCAAGCTTGCTGATTGACAATGTCGAACGATTGTTTTGAGCCCAACACAATTGCAGACTCAGTAATTGAGGCGCGCCAGATCGAACGCTCGGCAGGCAACTCTCGCGAGTGCACCGACTCAGCCGAGTCACGAATGTGATGGATTTGCCAAGACTTCATCAGCGAAATTCTAAAAGAAATTCTATAAAAACTTCTATAAAAACTTTATGACGCGTATGCGAGATACTGTTTCCACACTTCAGGGATTCTGCCTACCGATACGGTGATCCACGCAAGTTCTCGCGGCGTATGCGGTTTATTTGCCAGTCGCATTCCTGCTTCATCAGGAGTCCTGTCTCGTTTTTTTAGATTGCAACTTCGACACGCAGCGGTGACATTCTCCCAGACGTGCATACCGCCTCGAGACCGTGGCATGACATGATCAATACTGTCGGCAAAGGCGCCACAATATTGACAGCAATGATTATCTCGCGCAAATATCGCCCGCCTCGACATTGCAGTGCGTCGATGATATGGAACTTTGACGACATACCGCAATCGAATAACTAGTGGTCCGGGCATCACAAAAGTTTCAGCACGAACTTGTGTTCCGTCGTTTTCAATTATTTCGGCTTTGTCTGAGAGCACTAAGCAAATCGCGCGTCGCGCAGTAACTATTGAGAGCGGTTCGAAAGTTGCGTTAAGTACCAGCGCACTTCTCATTGAAATTCTTTCAGCCAACGCAAATAACTCAATACATCGACAACTTCTAAGGCGTGACCGCGCTCACCGTATTGAGTCAAAACTCGAAAACGAATATATTCAGGTGTCGGCACTGGCAAAAATGGTGCTCGAGCCCACCATCGCCGTGGGGTTAAACGAGATAACTGTGTTAGTGCCGTGATCCACAAACTTGGCCGACAAATCACTGCAATAACAATCGACGCACCTGACCGCATGCCCGATATAACTTTCATTAGTTAATTGGGTTTGGGCTCTTTAGGCAATCCAAGCACCATCTCGCCGATGATATTGCGCTGAACTTGCGAAGAGCCCGCATAAATCGTGCCCGCACGCGCATTCAAAAATGTCATCGCCCAACTCATCGAACTATTAGCCGCGCCGCCGTCGTCAGTCTGAAACGATGAGATCGGTTTGCGTCCGACTGGCACAAGACCATCTGCACCGAGAATATCCATCGCCAGTTCGGTAACTATCTTGTGATACTCACTCCAATACAACTTTGAAATCGCGCCATCGGGCCCTGGATGATGACCGGCAACAAACTTTGTCAGCGTGCGCAAACCCAGATATTTCATAATTTGAACTCGGCCATAGCACTCGCTTAAGCGTTGACGAATTCTCGGGTCACTTGCAACACCTCGCTCTTGAGCAAGAGCAAGAAGTCGATCAAATTCAGCTTGAAAACGAATTGACAATGTTGCTGCCGCCTCACCGCGCTCATATCCAAGTAGCGACATCGCTACTGCCCAACCGTTATTCAACCCGCCGATGACATTTTCCTTTGGACATACTGCGTCGGTGTAAAAAACTTCGTTGAACTCACTCTCGCCTGAGATCATCTTGATCGGGCGAACTTCGACTCCTGGCTGACGCATGTCAACTAACAAAAATGAGATGCCTTTATGCTTTGGTGCATCAGGATTTGTGCGAGCGAGCGTAAAAATATGTGTCGCATGTTGACCAGAGGAAGTCCAAATTTTTTGACCATTTAAAATAAATTGATCTCCATCAAGAGTCGCCTTGAGCGCAACGTTGCCGAGATCTGATCCGGCATTTGGTTCGCTGTATCCCTGACACCAAAGATCTTGACCGGAAATAATTCGTGGTAAGTAATGTTTTTTTTGTTCTTCGGTGCCCCAGATCAACAAAGTATTGCCAAGCATTTGAATGCCGAATACATCATTGAAAGAACCTGTTGGTACACCTGTACGAGCAAATTCTTCTGCAACTATCACTTGCTCTAGCGCCGAGAGCCCACCGCCACCGTATTCAACGGGCCAACCTGGTGCAAGGTATGGGCTCGATGCCAGTACTTGTCGCCATTGCATCATAAATTCTTCTGCCGCTTTGCCTTCAAGCGAACCGATGCCTTTCCACGTTGCGGGAAGTTTCTCCGCCAAAAATGCTTGAACCTTTTCGCGGTATTCTTCGGCCTGAGGCTCGTAGACAGGTTTCATGAATCACATCCTAGATTGCGAGCTACTGCTGCTGCCCCAACGAGCGGCGACAACTGACCGAGTCCAGCCCTGCAAACAGTGAAGTCACGAATAAATGCAATTTTGGCTGTGCGATTTAACTCGTTTTGTACTGCCTCAAAAAATGGGTCGCCAAAACCGAGAGCGACTGAACCAGCAATTACTGCGGTACGCAAATCAATTATTGCGCCGACACTTGCGAGTGCGCGCGCCACAAGTCGACCCGTATTTTGAATTACGTCAAGACTTGCCTCGGCTGCGGGTTTGCCGGTGATCGCTTCAATAGACCGACCAGATGCGTGCGCCTCAAGACAACCGTACGACCCGCACGCACACAAACGACCTTCTGGTTCAACAATCACATGACCGATGTGGCCCGCATTGCCAATTCGACCGTTGAGTACCTTTCCTCCCGAAATGATTCCGCCACCAACACCTGTTGACACAACCATTCCAATGACATCAGTTTGACCAGCGACCGCACCGCACCAAACTTCACCTTGAACTAGTGCTTTCGCATCATTATCAATATAAACAGGCATCTGTAAAAGTTCTTGTAATTTTGAGCGCAAAGGGAAATCGCGCCACTCCGAAATATGCAACGTCGAAACTAGTTCGCCTTCCGGGCTCATCGGTCCGCCACATCCAACCCCACAACCAATAAGTTCAACATCAGTCAAAGCGAGTTGTGATTTTATTAGTTCACTTAGTGCTTGCCACACATTTGCCTGTGGCGTGACGACACGCCCGTGCGAAAGAACTTCGCCAGTTAGCGAAACAACTCCGACTGAAAGTTTCGTACCACCGATGTCAACTGCGAAATAACCGCGCGAAGTCACCAGAACGTATCTTTAGCGCTCGCGCGTAAACTTTTCGCGCATCCGTTGGGCATTTACGCGAGATGCTCGCAAAGATTCAGTGACATCACGCAGACCAACTTTTGACATCGCACGCAATTGACGCTCAACTATCAATGCACACGCAAGCATTGCTAGAAAGCCTCCAAATGCTAAAGCAAAATGAACTTGCAAACCAAGAATTGTTAAAACCATTGAGACGACAATACCGATACCTGCCCACCATGCGGTGCGTGCCGAATGTCGATACAGACCCTTAGAAGAAACAGCTTGCGCGAATTTCTCGTCTTCTTTAAGGTCGTACTCAATTTGAGCAAGAATTTGTCGTTCGTTGTCGGATAACGGCATATGACCTCCACTGTCGCATTGTGATTCGTCTGTATCTTAAATCACTACCCCGATTGTATGTGAGGTTCATCGCGATTTTGGGTCGCTAGGGCCCCACTTTGAAGAACTTGGGTCACGCTCTTGACCAAGTGCGCTGGCAGGTTTTATTGCTGAATCACCGAACCGATCGCGAATCTCGTCGATTGCCGACGTGGTGGTGATCCAGGCTGCATCTAAATTATTGGCAGATTCATCGCCCGAAGACATGTCGAACAAACTCATTTGCTGTTCAGGGGCAACAAGATTTCTCGCACTAACACCCAGCAATCGAATACCGGCTTTCAAGTCAATGCTTCGCAACAATGGCTCAAGCAATCGGACCATTGCGGGTGCCGTTGAAATCGGCATTTCGACGCTGATAGATCTTGTCACCAATTGAAAGTCTGCGTATTTAATTTTCAGCGAAATCGTTCGCGCACCAACACCAGAATTACGACATCTTGTAGCCACAGAATCTGCGAGTCTCACAAGATGATCATGCGCATTCTCGTATTCGGTGATGTCGCTCGAAAAAGTCTCTTCGTGTCCGATTGATTTCGCATCACGATCAGGTTCAACATCTCGATCATCAACACCTTGTGCGAGCATCGCCAGATGACGTCCTTGCGAATCACCGAGAACTGCGATCAATACTTTTAAGTCGAATAATGCAAGATCTCCAACTGTTTTTATTCCGAGGCCTTGAAGTTTTTTAAGCGTCACTGGCCCAACACCCCAGAGCGCCTCGACTTCAAGCGGATACAAAAACTCAAGTTCGCGAGTCGGCACGACTTCATAGACCCCGTGCCCTGCCACAACTCCTTGACGTGACGCTTTTGGCTTTGCAACAACAGATGCAAGTTTTGCCAAAAACTTATTTGGTGCAATACCAACGCTGCAAGTTAGTTGAGTGACTTCGACAACGCGACGCCTGACTTCGTGAGCAATCGTTGACCCAGAACCAAAAAGCCGCAACGCACCAGAAACATTGAGAAATGCTTCATCGAGCGATAGTCCTTCAACTAATGGTGTGAACTCGTTGAAGACTTGAAATACTTCAGCGCTGACATCTGAATAATGATTGTGGTCGCCGGGTAAGAAAATTGCTTGCGGGCAAAGCCGTTTTGCCTGCGACGATGACATCGCCGAAAAGACCCCAAACCTGCGGGCTTCATAAGATGCTGCAGCGACAACGCCACGCGAACCATCGCCACCGACAACTACTGGCTTACCAATTAGATGCGGATTACGGCGTAATTCAACTGCGACATAAAACATGTCCATATCCACATGCAAAATCGTTCGGAAATCAGAACTTTGGCGAGCACCCACAAATCAAACGCTAGCCATGCATCGCAACATGAGTTCATGAACCTACGCTTCTAAGGATGATTGCCACGCAGGACAGTGATTCTCGCGGACTTTCCGCATTACCTTCGGTTGGCGCAAGAGTTATCGCCTTCATCGGGATCCTGATTGCTGGTTTCGCCGGCGCACTAATCGGGTATTCGCTAATTGATTTGCAATGTCAAGGATCATGTGATGTACCGAACTCGATTGGCCTTGTATCTGGTGCCGTGATCAGCGCAGCAGGAATGAGTGTTGTCGTCGTGCTTGTTTTGCGAGCAGTCGGCGAATGGCGAGAACTTGACGGTCACAAATGAGTAACTCTGAGGCAACAATGCTTCTTGAAATCTGCACCGAACTAGCAGTCACCGGCGGCAAGCGAGCATATGCAGGTCGTCGTGCCGGTTTGAATGACGTTCAAACTAAGACAACCAGTACCGACATGGTTACCGAATTTGATAAGGCCACAGAAAAGTACATCGTCAATGAAATTCGTTCTCGCCGCCCAGACGACTCAATTATTGGCGAAGAGGGTGGCTCGCACTCTGGCAGCAACAATTACACATGGTGTATTGACCCAATCGATGGCACGACAAACTTTCTTTATGCCTTACCTAGTTGGAGTGTGTCAATTGGTATCAGCGATGAAAAAGGCCCACTCGTTGGTGTCGTATACATACCTGCGCTTGACGAAGTATTTTCAGCAACTCGTGGGGGTGGAGCATTTTTGAATGGCGAACAAATTCGATGCAACGAAATAACAGACATCTCAAAGGCATTGGTCTGCACGGGCTTTAGTTATTCGCCAGAACATCGGACCATTCAATCAAAGCGCGTCTCAACTTTTATTCACAAAGTGCGCGATATTCGTCGACTTGGGGCAGCCAGCGTTGATATATGTTTCGTTGCGTGTGGCAGAGTCGATGCCTATTTTGAAGAGAATTTGCATTCTTGGGATATCGCGGCGGCAGAACTAATTGCAATCGAGGCTGGCGCGCGCAGCGGAGATTTTCATGGCGGCATTTCAAGCCCGGCCGAGATCATGATTGCATCTCCAAAAATTTTTGAAGCGTTAAGTGATTTGGTATGCGAAAGTAATTAGATGCTGTTGAGCCAGCTGCAAATTATTTGTAACTTATAAAAATATGAGCGTCGTAATCGCAATTGATGCAGGAACAACCGGAGTGCGGTCTCGCGCAGTATTTGCCGATGGTTCTAAATCGATTTCGTCGTATCGCGAATTTACCCAACACTTTCCACAACCTGGTTGGGTCGAACACGATGCACAGGAAATTTGGCAGGCAGTATTAGCGACATTACAGGACGTCACCCAGCAAATAAACCAAACAATCACTGCAATCGGAATCACGAATCAACGTGAAACGATTGTTGCCTGGAACAAGCAAACAGGTAAGCCATACGGCAACGCAATAGTTTGGCAAGACCGACGTACCGCTGATCGATGTGTAGAACTCGCCGAGAATTTGCCGCTAGTGCGACAACAAACTGGTTTAGTTCTCGACCCTTATTTCTCAGCAACAAAAATTGAATGGCTTTTAACTAATCGCGAAATTCGCCAAGATGCTGATCTCTGCATCGGGACTATTGACTCTTGGCTGATTTGGAACCTGACTGGTTCAAAATCTTTTGTTACTGACTGCACCAATGCAAGCCGAACAATGTTGTTTGATATCGCTCAATTACGTTGGAGTGATGAACTAACGAAATTATTTGGCGTACAACCGAAGTTTTTACCAGAGGTTCGCGCATCAAGCGGTGACTTTGGTGCAACCATTCAACATGGCTCCGTGCCAGCAGGTATCTCGATCAGCGGCGTAGCCGGCGACCAGCACGCGGCATTATTTGGCCAAGCGTGTTTTGATGCTGGTAGCACTAAAAATACTTATGGCACTGGCAGTTTCGTCTTGATGAATGTCGGTACGACGTGCCCTAAACCGATAGACGGAATGCTGACAACAATTGCCTGGCAACTTGGTAGCGACCCACCAATCTATGCACTTGAAGGCGCGATATTTGTAACGGGCGCAGCAATTCAATGGCTACGCGATGGCTTGAACATCATCGACAATGCCAGCGAAATTAACACACTTGCACAAAGCGTCAGCGATTCTGGTGGCATCGTAGTTGTCCCCGCGTTCACGGGTCTTGGTAGTCCGTGGTGGGACGCATACGCGCGTGGTGCAATTTTCGGCATCACCCGTGGAACCTCGCGTGCACATATCGCTCGAGCCACAATTGAATCGATCGTATTTCAAACTCGCGATGTCGTCGAAGCAATGTCTCAAGCATCTGGAGTACCAATTACTGAATTAAAAGTTGACGGCGGCGCTTCGGTAGTTGATTTTATGATGCAATTGCAAGCCGATCATTTAGGCGTTGATGTGTTGCGACCAAATGAATTAGAGACGACCGCGATGGGTGCGGCCTATCTTGCAGGGCTAGCGAAGGGTGTTTGGCAATCTACGCAAGACATCTCAGATGCGTGGCAACTTGAAAAAACTTTTTCACCCGTCACACAACCAACTGGATACGAAACTTGGCGGACAGCTGTCAAGCGATCAATGAACTGGGTGAAGTGACGCGTTAGTTATTTAAAGCGCCGACAACAATGCGGCGCCGATTGCGCCAGCACTCTCACCAAGTTGCGCCACGCGCAATTCTGGGTGGTCACGGTTTTCGGGTGCGTAGAGCAGTTTTTTAAACCAGTTTTTAATATGTGGCATCACAGAATCTGCCGCTTCGGCCAGACCGCCACCAATCACAATCACGTTCGGGTCAGTGATGTTTGTTAAATTCACCAAACCAATAGCAACCCACTTGCCGAACGTGTCAAGGTACCCCATAGCCTGCTTGTCGCCAGCAACTGCGCGTGCTATTACTTCTTCACCACGTTCACCATCAGCGATTGTTGCCAGCCCCGAGCCTGATGCATAACGCTCCCAACATCCGCGCTGCCCACACGGACACAAAATACCTTGCGACTCAACAATCATGTGTCCGATCTCGCCAGCAAAACCATGACTGCCCCGTTGTAACTTTGAACCAGAAACAAATCCTCCACCGATTCCGGTACCTAAGGTAACCATCCACATATCGGTAGCGCCGCGACCAGCACCGTATTGCCACTCTGCGTGTGCCGCACAAGTTGCATCATTTTCAACATCAATTACATGACCAAGTTCTTTTTGCAAAAGTGTGCGCAGGTCGAGTTCAATCGCGCCAGTCAAGTTTGGTGATTCACGTACAACACCAGTCGGAGTTATTAAACCCGGCACGCCGATGCCGAGAGTTTTGTATTCACCAAGTTCTCGAGCGATTTCGGCGAGAGTTGAAACTAGATGGTCAGCGTGCGGCGTCGGACGGCGAACGGAGTTAATAATTTCGCCGCCCTCGAAAAGAACTCCAAGACACTTTGTTCCGCCGACATCTATGCCAGCAACGGCTGTCACGACTCGCAGCGGACCTTTAGTTCCTTTAAGGTATGCAATATTCGGCCTTCGGCACGACGTTTTATAAAACCCGGAATCGGAACTATCAACTCAATTGATAACAGATAGGTAACTTTGGTTTTGTCGCCTGATGATTCGAATCGATATTCGCCATCGATCGCGCGCTCAATATCACCTTCAGCAAGATGCCACGAAATACTTTTGGGCGCTTGTGAGTAGTCGTATTTAAGTGAGTAACTAGAGCTTCGTCCCAGTGCGGCGACTCGATAGTCAACCAACACTGGTCGTGATTGGGCGTCACGCTCACGAATATTTACTTCTTTTACGTCGTGCGCCCATTCTGGATAGTGCTCAACATCAGTCGCCACCGCGAAACAATGCTCGGGTGTCGCCGCGATGAGTTCTGACTCGACTGCTGAATCTGGCACCCCCCTATTCAAACACAAACTAAAGCGCTTTCAACGCTTGACCCAGAGTCACGGCAAGTTTGTCGTAGTCAAACAGACTTTCGGCTCTCAACCGTGACGCATGACCCATCTTTTGCCGCGCGTTCTTATCGTCCAATAATCGCCTGATCCCAGCAACAACTTCGCTAACCCGATTTGGGTTGTCAATGATTAATCCAGTTTCGCCATTTTCAACTGCGTCGGCTGACCCACCACTACGACCGGCAATTTGTGGCACTCCACAGGCCGCAGCCTCGGCAAAAACTATGCCAAACCCTTCTTGCTCTAGACCACCCCATCGAGAGCGACAAAGCATCGCACAAATGTCAGCGCACCCGTAAAGATTTGGTAAATCTTCGTCACTAACACGACCAAGCATCGTCACTGGGGCCCGCAACTCACGAATTATTCTATCAAGTCGATTTCGATCACGGCCCCCACCAGCAATTACGACTCTCAATTTTGGATAGTCGTTAGCCAAGTGAGCCGCTGCACGAATTAAAATATCAAAACCTTTTCGCGGCACAAGCCGACTCACACCGACAATAAGTTCTGCATCATCATTGATACCGAAATGTTTTCGAGCATTCAATTTTTGTTGTTGTGACAATTCTCTAAATCGTGAGAAGTCAACGCCAGGCGTCACGATAGTGATATCTAGATCGCGTCTTGCGGCACGGCGCGCTTCTTGTGCCGGATATGTGCCCGACGCAATAATGCCTGATGCCTTGCGCAAAACATTGCCGAGCAACTTTGATGTCACTGGCAGTCGGCCGGGCACAGTAACTTCTGCCCCATGCAGAACTACTGCGTATGGCAGGTCTAGCCATGGGCCAACAATGCCGAGCGGCACAGCGGGGTCAATCACAACCAACTCAGCACCGACTTTTTGCGCCATTTGATTTATGCGTCGCACCATCAGCGGATGAGGCAAAAGAACTGGCTCGGTGATTCGCTTTACTAAAAATTTTTGTGCTGCGTCAAACTCTTGGGCTCCGCGATACGGGCTAGTAAGCACCGCAAAGTTCTCAGGCGGTAAACGGCGCCACCACTCATAAAGAACGTTCTGAATGCCACCGATTTTTGGCGGAAAGTCGTTTGTTACTAATAAATGCTTCACTTGCTACTACTTTACGCTCGGCAATGAGTCGAGCTCGTCTTGAACTATTGGGTCACTATCTTTGCTTGGTAACAGATTATTCAAACCTAAACGTGCTGTCGCCCAAACTGCATGTGCTCGTAAAATTGGTTCGCGATCTATTAGGTAACGCTTCAGAACTACTTGAATAGCTTCATCTGAAGCATCGCCGATATTGCCAAGAATTATCAACGCATTACGCCGAAGCCACTTTGGATCACGATCGGCGATGTACCACGCTTTGAAGTTTTCGAGCAAAGTTTCATCGTCCGAGTTCAATATAGACATCACATTCACCCATGCTTGAGTTTTGCCCTGCGGCTCTTCGACGATTGCATGGCGAACTGTCGGCGGACAAACCTCTTGACAGTCATCACATCCGTAAATTCGATCGCCAAGTGCAATTCGAAACGCAGGATCAAAAATTCCGGGTTTTTGCAATAACCATGCCAGACATTTTCGTGCGTCTACGACGCCTGGTGCGATTATCGCCTGAGTCGGACATTTGTCAATGCATCTTTGACATGAACCGCAACCGTCTTTGACAGTTGTTGTTGACGGCGTTAGCGGTGCATTGGTTAGCACGCTGCCGAGTACAAAATAACTTCCGGCACCTTCAATTAAAAGATTTGCATTCTTGCCATACCAACCAAGACCTGCCTCGTACGCGACTTCACGATCAACAATTGAATTATCATCAGCCAAAATAATCGCCCGCCAACCATCTTTCTTTAGTTGCGCTGCAATTTGTGCAAGACCTTGACGAAGCTGTTCGTAGTAATCAGCCCATACATATCGGGCAACTCGCGCAGACTGCTCAATTGGTTTTAGCGGCATCTGCGTTGCATATGACCGTGCACCAACAATTATTGATCGCGCGGTTGGCATCGTGCTCGTTGGATCTGTACTTCTGATTGGATTGCGATAAGTGAACTGCATCTCGTTATGAAGCCCCAGAGATTTTCTTTCGGTAAGCACCTCTCGGGCGCGATTCAAAACGTCGGCACTAGTCACGCCGACTCGGTGCAGGCCAGAGGCGACACCGAGCGCAATTAGTTGTTCTGCGTAACGACTTGACGAAACGAATAGATGTCTTGTCGACTGTGGTTTGAGCTCTGGTTTGATCTGTGGTTTGATCTCTGGTTTGAGCTCTGGTTTGAGCTCTGGTTTGAGCGCTGAATCGCTCGTGTCTTTCTCGGGTTTTTTAGCTAACTGCACGATGCCGAAGCGTAGGCACCATTCCGGCATTTGCCAGCATTCGCAGTGTTCTTTGTTCTTCTAGGTTCAAAACCACCGCCGATTCACTCGATTCGTTACAAAAGAATGAGACTACGCAATCGTCACAGGCGGCACTCGCCCGCATGATGCAAGTCTCGCAACTAATTTCGAGTGACCCTTCGATTCGTGGATTTTGGCTCGTAACAGGGATTCGGGGGAAATCTTTCACGTGTGAGCTCCTT
>CALACK010000093.1 GCA_937890395.1 uncultured Acidimicrobiaceae bacterium
TTATCAACCCGACCCAATTCGCGCCCCAGATATCGTAACGAACAAATATTTTGCTGCTCTGCGAGCACTTAAGTCATCTCCTGCGCTAGATGTAGACAAACTGCGTGCTTCGTCTGCTGCGACTCGTATTGAAGTTGATCGTGTACTGCTTGAGACCGAGGTACTCGCCATTACGAAACCCAAGAAATCAGCGTCATTTTGCAAAACAGGTGTCAGTGCGTCTGACTTTATAACTCTGCCGAATCTGACCACTGCAGTCGGGTCACCCGATGGAGACATTGAGATTGGCTTTAGAAACTTCGGTGATACACCAAGTTCGGTATTGAAAACTTTTATACCGAGCGGATCCCAGATAACAGTTTCTATTTCATCATCTTTAAACCAGGATATGTGGATCGTTACTTCGCTAACGCCAAACAAACGAGTCTGTATTGCGCCTGATCTGGATTAAATCTTGCCTTCGTTAATCGCCATCTGAATCCACGGGATCACTTCATCCAGCATTGTGTCTAAAGAAGTCGTGCACTCAAAATTTAAAACGCTCTTTGTTTTCTCAACCGACGGCACCCTGCGCTGAACGTCATATTCATAGGCTTCGTCGCTTACATATTTGAACGGCTTGGATGATTTGTGAATCTTGTTCCAAATCAATTCGGCAAGTTGCAAGACCGAAGTTGATTCAGCCGTCGAGATATTGAAATCTTCATTCAGAGCCTTCGGGCTTTCCATGCATGTCACGATGCCCTTGGCCAAATCGCCGCCATAGGTGTAGTGCCGAATCTGTTCGCCAGTCCCAAGAATATGTAATGGATCTTGACCTTTGAGAATTTTCTGCACGAGATCAGGCACAACATGGCTCATTGCCAGCGAAACATTGCCCGAAAGTACTTCGACTTCGCCGAGTGCTCGACCCTCGCCCACACCAACACAATTAAACGGACGAATGATCGTAAATGGCAGTTTGTATTGATCAAAAGCCGCTTGCGCAAAATACTCAACGGCAAGTTTTTGAAAACCATACGACGACAACGGTGGTGGAATCTTGCGTTGGTCGCCCTCAGCGCTTGGCCAATGTTGCGAACTCTCAAAAACCATTGACGAACTTAAATAAGTTACTTTCTGCAACTTGCCCTGGCGATGAGCTCGAATTGCTGCATCACAAGTTGAGGCCATTATTCGCTCATTTGTTGCCAAAAGATCGTAGGCATAAGCATGAAAGTAACTGATGCCACCGATTAACGCCGCGCCTGCTATCAAATGATCGCAATCCATCAACAAATTCGTCATTAGATCTACATCGCAGGCATCGCCTTCAACCAATTTATAGTTTGGGTGACTGTCGTAACTTCTTGTGACTCGCCCGTATTTTGAGTAGTTATCTAAACCGACCACATTGTGGCCTCGACTTAGCAACTCTTCAACTACATAACCACCAATAAAACCAGACGCACCAGTAAGCAGAACTTTTGACATTTTATTTAGACAACGCTTTCTTTGTACCGAACGCATAACAATACCATTTCAAATAACGAGGCAGCCATGTTGCGATCTTGAAATTTGACACGCCAAAAGATCGGTCTAGCCAAATCGTCGGAATCTCAGCAACTGGCTGGCGAAACCTCCGCGCCTTAGCAACAAGTTCAATGCCAATCTCAAAACCTTTATCGCTTTCAATTCCAACCTCACGAACGAATTTTGTTGAGTAGGCTTTAAACGAATTCGTTGCGTCACGAGTACCAACTCTCGCACCGTAGTAGAGACTCAATCCCGCAACTTTTGACATCAGACCTTTAATCAGCGGGCCACCAACTTGCTGACCTGTTTTTGCGTAACGGCTCGCGCAGGCAACAACGACGCCCCGTTCGACCAACCGAGTGAGAACTGCGATTTGTGAAGCGTCATCACATCCATCGGCCATCGTTACAACGACTACTCGGGCAGTTGCCTGGTCAATGCCAAATTTGATTGCCTTGGCTGGCCCAAGACCATAAGTGTTCTGGACTGAGCGTAAGTTTTGAAATTCAAGTTGCAATTTTGTCAGTGTCGGAACCGTCGAGTCATTTGCATCGTCATAAACAACCAAAACTTCGGCTTCAATATCAACAGCTTCAAATAAGCGACGCAACACAGGCTCAACGTTTTCACCCTCGTTATAGACGGGAATGACAATAGATACCCGTGGCGTCAGATCAATACGCCTTGCTTACGAATGTTCCAGATATCAATCACTGGCTGAGAAATCTTTAAAGATGCGTACCGACGATGAGGCGCACCAATCACAACTAAATCAACTTGCTTGAGAAGTTCATCTTCTGAAACTAGCGAAGCATCGTCGTGTACAAGTGAGTCGGCGCACAGAACTGATTCTGCTTTGAACCGCAAAATTCGTTTTAATTTATAAGACAAACTTGATCGAATATCGTCGCTCTCGGCTTTGAATGCCATGCCCAATATTCCAACGGTCATTTTTGACAAGTCATAGTTTTTTTCAATTCGCGAAACAAGATACAACGGCAGACCTTCATTGATCATCATGCTTGAGTGGCCGAGTGTAAAATTATTGTTGTTGAACGCCGCGAGTTGCATCGTGTCTTTAAATAGACACGGACCGGCAGCAAAGCCTGCGCCTGGCATATCTGCCGCTCGAGGGTAATCATGGGTAATTGCATGACGCACACGTTCAAAGTCAACGCCGAAATCATTGGCGATTGTGTATAGCTGATTAGCTGCTGCGAATTTAATGTAACGCCAAGTATTTGTAAACAACTTTGCAAGTTCTGCTTCTTCAGGACTCACAACAATCATGTTTTGAGTGAGACAACTAAATAGATTCTTGGCGCGTTCAACTGCCTCTGGCGTTCTTGCCGAAATTATTTGTGGTAGCGCAATCAACTCTTCAACTGCCTTGCCTTCAGCAATTCTCTCTGGGCAAAAACTCACATCAATTTTTTTGCCACTACTAGCGATAACTTTTTCGACAAGTTTTGTCACGCCCGGGTAAACCGTGCTACGTAGCACCAAGTGTTGACCGTCTTTTAGAACATCCAACAACGAAATCACGGCATTCGGAACAGCTTCGGGATCTGGGTTCAGATGCTCATCAACAGGTGTACCGATAACAACAACTACATGCTCGGCATTTGAAACCACATTCCTGTCACTAGACGCAGAAAACGCTTTCGTGGTTAAAACGTTCGTCAACACGTCTGATGCGCCGGGCTCGTCAAATGGCATTTCACCACTATTGACTTTTGCAACAACCTGCACATTCGTATCAAAGGCAACAACCTTTAACGACTTTGACGCCAAGATAATCGCAAGTGGAAGCCCCACGTGGCCACATCCACCAACGACAACAACGTCCTGAGCGAATTTCATTTCTCAACCATCCATATGATTCTAGGTTCTAAATAGACTTAACCGCCTAGAGTTCAATCGTGTTTGCTTCTGTCATAATCAGTTTTTACAATAAAGTCAGAACAAACTTTTGGGCAGTCGGGCTGTCGAGTTGTAGTGCCGCTCTGGCGCTTATATCTAATAGATCTGGGGTCGGTTGGAGTTGGGACTCAACTGATTATGTCGCGGTCGGAACCAACATCGCAAACGGTCGTGGATTGCTCGACGTAACTGGATTGCCGATGACAGTTCGACCACCGGGGCTTTCAGTTTTGATTGCAGCTGGTATTTCAGTTGGACTTAGCGTAAATCTATTCTTATTACTATTGAACGCAACTTGTGCATTCATTGTCGTTACCGTCACTTTCGCACTGTTGAAGCGCGCGCTTACTAATCGCACGATAATTATTGCGACTACAGCGTTTGTCGCATTCAGTCCGGCATTGTTATGGCAATACTCAATGGCCTGGTCAGAACCGCCATTTCTTGCAGTGCTGCTAATCGCAATGTTTATCTCTCTGCAAAAAATGTCGTATACGAAAGCTGCACTAATGCCTCTACTCATGGCTGCATTATTTTTTATTCGTTATGTCGGTCCGGTTTTTGCAGTCGCACTGACTATTTCGTCACTATTTATAAACCGTAAACAACTTGGATTAATCAGATCAGCAGTTATAAATTTTATGGGTTTCGCTATTTCCTTTGTGCCGTGTTGGTTATGGCTCATTCGCAATCGACAAATCGATGGAACTCTCACAGGTGCTCGTGCCCCCGGCGGAGGATCTCTAATTGATCCGCTAAAAACTCTTACTGGAACCTTGGGTACTTGGGTGCTTGCCAAACCATTTGAAGGTGGAATATATATGTCATGGTCTGACTATCCAGATTCGGCCAAATTCGCAGGTATGTCATTTTTGATAATTTTCGTGGGTCTTTCAATAATCATTGCTGCTAAAAAATTTAAAACAACGAAATTTAAAACAGCAAAATTCAAAATAAATGAGCGCACTAATCTAAACGACCAAAACGTAGACGTCTTAATTTCGTCAGCAACTATTTCAATTTTGTATATATGTTTTTCGGCTTATCGATTTGTGCACTGGGAGTTAGGGCCTTTAGATAACCGCATGATCATTCCGATATATGTGCCAATCATTATTCTCGTTGCAATTGCAGTTGAACAATCAATCACTAACCAAAAACAAATTCGTCTAATAATCGGCGCCAGTTTTATCGTGCTATTCGGCCTGCATCTAACATCGGTGACGAAAGATGCGCTGGCGTTTGGCAACGACGGACGACACTGGTCTGGCAAAGGCTTTCAAGAATTACCAATCCACGAATTTGTGAAAACTCTTCCTGCTAAAAGTCTCCTTCTCAGCAACCAGCCACAACAACTCTTCTCGGTTTCTAAGCGACCGCCAGTTTTTAATCAATACCAAATTGATGCCGCTCAAAATAGACGTTGTAGTCACCGTTATTTTGTTTGGTACAACACTTTGTATAACGACGGAACACCAAATACTGAGTCAATGCCACAAGGTGCAACGCTGATTTTCAACGATAGTTGGGGAACGATTTTTGATTTAGGTTTATGTCGCGACGACATTAATTTTTATTGGCCATAGTAAAGTTAGGTCTATATGAAAATAGGTGTTTTAGTAGTCGCCTATAACGCACAAGAGACGTTGTCTCGGGTGCTAGATCGCATACCGGTCGATTTCGCAAAGCAAGTTGATTCAATTTTGGTTTGTGACGATGCCAGTACTGACGAGACACACAATGTCGGTTTGCTGTATCAAAGTAACTCCCAACTTCCGTTAACAATCGTGCACCACGAAATCAATCTTGGTTATGGCGGTAACCAAAAAACTGGATACCAGTGGGCGCTTGAGAAAAACCTTGATCTGGTCGTGTTGCTACACGGTGACGGTCAATATGCGCCAGAGTATCTTCCACAAATGGTTGCGCCGATTATCTCTGGCCACGCCGATGTCGTCTTTGGTTCTCGGATGATCACCCAAGGTGGTGCACGCCAAGGCGGGATGCCGCTCTACAAGTTTGTCGGCAACAAGATTTTGACGGCATTACAAAATCGTTTGGCGAATGTTTCACTAACCGAATGGCACAGCGGATACCGCGCCTACAGTGTTGCTGCTTTACGCAAAGTCAACTTCTTAAAAAACTCTAATTATTTTGACTTTGATTCACAAATTATTTTGCAAATGATCGGTGCGCGACAGCGAATCGTCGAAATCGAAATACCTACTTTTTATGGCGATGAGATCTCGCGGGTCAACGGAGTCAAGTATGGAATAAAAATATTGATCCACACACTCAAGTTTCGGTTGTCATCAAACAAGAGTTACTTTTAACCTAAACGATGCGAGTTCTGATTGACCCGCTTTGGTCGCTAGTAGCCGTCTTAGTGGTTGCGATTTTCGCCAAATTTGATAATCCAAAAATCAATCAAATTGTCAAACTTCTCGCGCGCGTCAGCATCGCAACGCTAGTTTTTCTCTCGACGAGCTTTGCGACTTCAATTTTTGATTCGCTCTTGAACACTGAGCAAACAGTCAAATCAGACTGGGCACCTGAATTTATTTTTGTTTTGGGTGGCGGTTTCGAAATTGGTGCGACGCCGCCTGAAGACTTCTTGGGCACAGAAAGCATTCGCCGAGTAAACGCCGCTTCGGTATTGTGGCGAAAATACCCACTCTCGATGGTGGTGTTTTCTGGTCAAGAACCTGGAACTGAGGGTGAACGCCCGGCAACTAGGCACGGTGAGTTAGCGGCCGATCGTGCTGTCTCTCTTGGACTAATTAAAAGTCGAATCATTATCGAATCAACTTCGTTCAATACGCAAGGCCACGCGATACAAGCCAAAACTTTAGCTCGCATCAAATCGGACACGCCGATTGCGATTGTCACGTCAAACTTTCATCTACGCCGAGCGCTTCGCGAATTTCAACGCTACTTTTCAGATGTTGCTTCGTTTGGTACAGAAGACCAAGTTTTTAGTTTCTCACTATTTAGTTTCGTTCCGTTCACTGCGAGCCTCGACGACAATACATACCGAATCAAAGAGTTCGTCGGCATCATCGTCTATCAA
>CALACK010000094.1 GCA_937890395.1 uncultured Acidimicrobiaceae bacterium
CAACTCATCGGCGGGTGTTGCGGTCTCACCATTGATCACATCCATGCCGCCACCCGCACCAGAAAATCCCTTAACCAATAAATATCAGTTACCAACTCTGCCATTTGGCGGGTTGACCAACTAACTTCAGGCTATTAAATCGTGCGAAAGCGCTGTACCGCGCGCAACATCACGTTTAACTTTCTTACCAATCACTTCGTCATAAAATTTTGGTGCGAGTCCGTATCCAGGTCTAATCGCACGCAAGTTTTTCGCCGTGAATGTGTCGCCCACTTTCATATCTTCTACTACATATAGGCTCCGCCGAAAAACTAGCGATGACTTTTCTTTTTCGGTTGTGCCATCTTGCACTTTGCCCATCGCCTGCCATGCGCGCTCAGTTTCAATCACAAGTTGCGCCATCTCGTGTGGCTCCATTGAGAAGGTGCTGTCAACACCACCATCTTCACGATGAAGTGTGAAGTGTTTTTCAATCACTGTGGCGCCAAGTGCAACTGCCGCAACTGCAACACCAATGCCCATTGTGTGGTCTGAGAGACCAATCTCACATCCGTAACGCTTCCGCATTTCAGGAATCGTCAAAATGTTTGAATCATCTGGCGTCGACGGGTAAGTGCTCGTGCATTTCAATAACACCAAGTCTTTGCAGCCAGCAGACTTTGCCGCTTCAACAGTTTCATCAAGTTCGGCAAAAGTTGCCATGCCCGTTGAGATGATCATCGGCTTCCCTGTTGCTGCAACTCGTCGAATCAACGGAATATGAGTATTCTCAAATGATGCGATTTTGTAACACGGAACGTTGAGTTGCTCTAAATAATCAACTGCCGTGTCATCAAACGGTGTGCTAAAAGCAATCATTCCAAGTTTTTTTGCTCGCTCAAAAATCGCCTCGTGCCACTCCCATGGCGTGTAGGCCTTCTTGTAGAGATCAAAGAGTGACTCACCCTCCCACAAACTCTTTTCGTCAGAGATAAAAAATTCTCGCTCACGGATATCAAGCGTCATCGTCTCAGCCGTATACGTTTGAATCTTCAGTGCGTGTGCGCCAGCCTTCGCTGCCGCATCAACAATCTCAAGTGCTCTTTCTAACGACTGATTGTGATTGCCTGACATCTCAGCAATCACCAACGGCGCACTCCCCGCACCTACTTCCAACCCACCGAGCTTCATCACTTTTAAACTCTAATCGGAATTTATAATTTTATTTTTCGTCTTTTTTCTTAATCCACAACTCGTAACAATGCTGATCAATTTCAACATATGCGGGGTAATTACTGTTATCGGCAACCCTAAACAGATTTAGCTGTTCACGAATTGATATATCAGGATTCAACTCGCTATCAACTGGTCGTCTCCGTGAATAATAACTACCTTCTCCGTCTTGTACCTGGGCATGAAGCAAAACATCTGGATAAGTTTGAATGTATTCACTGCACATGCCAATAATCAGATTGCCCTGCAACATACGAAGCTCATCAAGCAATTCAAATCCACTGAACTCAAGATCTTTCTGAAGGTAGATTTTTCCTCTGTCTACATCTTCCTCGGCTTCAAAAAGGGATGTCGTTATCATTTTCTTACCTTCAAGAATCTGCCACGTCAACGGTGACCAACCTCTCCCATTAGGAAGATTACTTGAATGCACGACTAAATTATGTTTAAACTTCTGCAGAGTATTCTTTGTTGCAATTGTTGAAAAACTCAAATAGAAACATAGATCGGCGCTTTTGAGCTCACTCTCATTATGGACATGCATTATTTTGTGGCCTGAAGTTAATAAATCAAGTTTTAGATTCTTTAGGTAAGAATTAAACCAGGAGTCTTCGTCGCTAATGAACGCGATAGAAAATTGAGGTGTTGGGGGGGGGCAACATAGCCGAAACTTCAGTAAAGCCAAGTTTAAAAAAAGTAGAACGCGATCTGGCATTCCTGTTCTTGACGACTGCCTTCAGCGGTATTGCGTTTCGATTTCGGAAACACTTTACCGATAGATCAATTGCGGTTGCGGCCCAACCACGACCGCGCACTAACTCGTCTAATGAGTAATTGATTTCTGCAGTTCCTTCAACTAATTCAAATCGAGCTTGCCCGACCGGTAAACCTGAGGCCTCGATCACATACATCTCAGTTGATTCTGAGTTGATCTTTTCAGTGAACCACTTCTGATGCCCAGTCCACTCGATATCAGCCGAATCTAAAGAGTTCTCGCGAACCTGAGGATCATTTGCCCAATTAAAATAATTAATACAGTCGTTCTTTGTTACAAGCCGGACTTTCAATTCAGATTCCGAGGTGGGACACATTGCTTCTGCAACTCGCATGCAACCTTTACCGTCAACAACAATTTGTGATTTAACTGAAACCGCACTGAGCGCAGACGGCGTCTTCAAGAACTCGCGTACCGCACTAGCAATTGACTCATTAGTAACTTCTGATTGCGTGCCGAGATAACGAACGAAACCTTCTCTCCCTAGCTTCTCACATGTTGGCACTTGATTCTCGGCAATGCTCACAATAATTGATGGCACACCAAGACACATTCGCTCCCAAGTAGACGTGCCGCCAGCACCTATTGCAAGGTCTGAATTACTCATAATTTTTGCGAAGTTATCGCCAGACTCGTGAAATTCAATATTTGACTTATATGGATTGGTTAATTCTGCTTTAAAATTTTGATTCTGTGAACCGATCACAACATCAACTTTGATCTCCGAAAACTCGGCGCCGCCCAGTGCAACAAGAACTGTCTTCGTTAAATTTTTCGGATCAGAGCCGCCGCAAAACACAAATACGCGCTTCAACTCATCTCTCGGCGCCCCCGAAACTTCGCGTATTTTTGCAAAAACCGAATTTAGCATTGCGTATTTTGGGCCGATCAAAAACTTACATGTCTCCGGCACCTGCCGCTTAAAAGTCTGGACTGTGCGATCCGAGTAATTCTGATCAATTAACAAATCACAATCGTGGTGCCGATCGGCGAGGTCTTCAATAACTGCAATTTTTTCTACATACCCACGAAGTTTTTGTTCAAATTTGTCGTCTAATTTGTAGCTGTCAACTACTAGCCATGAAGGTCGCAGACCATCTAAGGCCTCGATTGTCTCGTCCGCATCCGCTTCTTGAGAGATTTGTGAACTCGCTCTATCCCTCGGCAGAATAATCGTTTCAAAAAGGCGGTCTTCTAAAACATTAAAACTCTTTGACTCATCGTTACGACAGATAAACAAAACGTCATTACCCCGACTTCGCAATACCTCGGCCAGATTCACGCACCGCGACAAATGCCCAAAACCCACGTCACTCGACGCATCAACCCTAAAAACAATCACCATTCCGCAAAAGTTCCTTGGTTACAAAATGATTTCATAACCCAACCCTTATTGGAAGTCCATTTTCTAGTAACTCTCTTTTAATTTCGGATGGAGTGATTTCGGTAAAATGAAAGATGCTTGCAGCTGCCACTGCTGAAACACTTGTTGATCGCAATACTTCAAGCATATGCCGAGCGCCGCCAGCGCCGCCGGAAGCAATAACTGGGATATTTACCGATTCGCAGACAGAAGCAATTAGTTCTATGTCATAGCCATTCATCGTGCCGTCATTGTCGATTGATGTGATTAGTATCTCACCGGCTCCGCGATCAGCCAACTCTTTCGCCCAAATTCGAGGGTCTTTATTTGTCAACCGAGTACCCGATTCGCTTTTGCATAACCAGCCATTAGGTTTTCGCAGTGCATCAATACTTACCATGACGCACTGCGAACCAAACCGAGCTGCAATGTCATCCATCAGCGCCGGGTGGCTAAATAATGCTGAGTTAAGCGAAACTTTATCTGCTCCAGCCTCTAGCAATTTTTCAACATGCTCAATCTTGGTAATTCCGCCCCCTACCGTGAAAGGCGCGAAAAACGATCTCGCAACCTCACGCACCAGTGCATAATTAGGTTCACGCATACTTGAGTTTGCCGAAATATCAAACAAAGCAAGTTCGTCTACATCTCTCGAATTGTAAACTTTTATTGCAGGAAGGATCGGTCCGACACGACGACTGCTGTCAAATTTAACTCCCTTAACAAGACCGATTTCTTTCCATAAAAGAGTTGGAATTACTCGAATTTTTAACATAGTTCAAGGTTGCAGAAATTTTCAAGAAGGAGTCTTCCTGCCTTAGAACTTTTCTCTGGGTGAAACTGTGTACCAAAAATATTTCCCTTTTCTACCGATGAGACAAATGGTGATCCATAATCGCATGTAGACGAAACCATTGAATTATCATCCGTGACCAAAACG
>CALACK010000095.1 GCA_937890395.1 uncultured Acidimicrobiaceae bacterium
CTCGCTCAAGAAATGCCATGTCGCATAAATCGCCGTTGACGATTTGAGCGTGTTTATCTAGCGCTTCGTAATAGAACATTGACTGACGATCTTGATTTCTCTCGATGCCCGTCACGGTTGCGCCGTCGGCGATTAATCGGCGAGCGAGGTTGCCGCCGATAAAGCCATTTATCCCAGTAATCAGCACATTTCTTTGTGCCCACGAGTTACTAGTTTTCATTGCGTAATCTTAATCGGCTGACGATGCGAGCAGATTTTCGGCTTCTTCGAGTTCGGCTCGCGAATTGATCGTGATGTGCATGCCGCGGTATTTAAAGGCGTGCAACTGCCAACGCGAAGTCAGGCTTGTGAGGAATTCTTCAAATGTCTTGAATTGTCTGAGCGCTGAGATTGCTGATTTAGAGAGCACGAAGTATCCGATATTTATCCATTTATCAAGTTCTGGTTTTTCTTCGTATTGAGTGACGCGTGAAGTCTCATCAAGATCAAAAATACCGAAACTGCTTTTAAGCGGCCACACAGTAACTGTGGCTTCACATTTCGATTTGCGATGAGCGGATAAAAGATCAACGAGATTCACATCCGAAAGAGTGTCGCCATAAAGTATAAGTGTTTCGTTTGCGTCGCCGACGAGAAGCAACTTCAATCGATCAATGATGTCGCAGTCACCAGTATCAATAACTTTGACTTGGTTATCGCTAAGAAAGTGTTGTTCTAGTTTTTCAACTAAGTATCCGCCAGCAACAGTGATATCAGTGACGTTTTGATTGCGCAGAAACTCAATAATCAAGTCAATGATTGGCCGACCGCGCACTGGCACGAGAGGTTTTGGTATGTCTGCCGTCAACGGTCTAAGGCGAATTCCTTGACCGCCGCACAAAATGATCGCATTCATCTCGTACATGACAATAGTGCCCCCCCTGGGATTTGAACCCAGGACCTGCGGATTAAGAGTCCGTTGCTCTACCAACTGAGCTAGAGGAGCGATAACGCACCGTTACTCTAATAGGTCAAACGCCAACACCGAAAAGCAATAAATTTTGTTGGGGTGGACGAGGGGTCTCGAACCCCCGGCCTCCAGGACCACAACCTGGCGCTCTAACCAACTGAGCTACGCCCACCACGAACAATTCAGTGTGCCACACTTCGTGGCTCGCTCCACCGCTCATTTTTATTTAGAAAAATTAAATATCTTGAAATTTTACGAAAATCCCTAGTGCCCGTTGAGGTTTTGAACTCGCTACAAACACTGCCATCGGGTAGGCTAATCATGACTAAATATTGGAGTTGATAACCATGACAGCGATGGATTCCACGCTGTTGTCACCACTTGCACAACGTGCAAGGGAGATAACAACCCGAGAGCTTGCGTTGTACGCCGAGCGGACAAAAGGTTCGCATCGTGCTACAGAGCGAGCCCGCAAAGTGATGCCTCTTGGCGTCCCGTCTAATTTTCAGTCTTACGACCCATATCCGATTGTTATTGCGTCGGCGGGAAGTTCGTGGATGCAAGACGTTGACGGCAACCGTTATACCGACTTCGATATGGGCTTTGGCGCGCTTTTTGCAGGCCATGTTCACCCTGCTGTTCGTAGGGCACTTGATGCCCAGCTCGATCTCGGCACACTGTTTGTCTCCCCATGCGAAGATAACTCTGAGGTCGCTGAGATGCTGGCTGAGCGCTACGGTTTTCCACTCTGGCGTTTCACCAACTCTGGCACCGAAGCCACAATGGATGCAATTCGCGTAGCTAGGGCGGCAACTGGTCGCGACAAGATCGTCAAAGTAGAGGGTGGCTATCACGGACATCACGATGAAGTGATGATTTCAATGAAGCCGCCAATTGCTGTAGCCGGCCCTGCGCGTAAACCATTTTCGGTGCCGTCAAGTGCTGGCATCACCGCAGACACAATCAAGACGACTCTCGTAGTGCCATACAACGACCCTGAGGCGCTCGAAGATGTTCTGCGAGCGGGTGACGTTGCGTGTTTCATTGTTGAACCCGTGATGCAAAATATTGGGATATGTAAACCGTTGCCTGGTTACTTGCAAGCGGTTCGCGAAATCACCCAACGCTACGGCACACTTTTAATTTTTGATGAAGTGAAAACCGGCATCACTTCTGGTTGGAGTGGAGCAACTGGCGAACTCGGCGTAATACCGGATCTTGTCGCGCTCGCCAAATCAATTGGTGGCGGTTTGCCGCTTGGCGCATTTGGTGGCAAACGCGAATACATGGACACGATTACCGATGGCAAGGTCGTTCACCTCGGCACATATAACGGCAACCCGTTATGCATGGCGGCAGCTAAGGCGGTTTTGCGAGAAGTTTGCACCCGTGAAGCAACACAATCCGCGATTAATTTGAATACGAAACTTGTTGATGCTTGTGCCAGTGTCATAGATCGCGCTGGTATCGATGCTCACGTAGTTCAGTTCGGCGCTAAGGCTTGTATCACTTGGGCGAGTGAACCGATTCAAAATTATCGCGACTACAAAGCCACCGATTTTGATCTTGCTTTCGCACAGTGGATGCACGGCATCAATCGTGGCGCACTGTTGCCACCAGGTCTTGACGATCAATGGTTGATTTCAATATTGCACGGTGAAGCCGAAACACTTAACTATGCAAATGTGTTTCAAGAATTTGTTGACGAACTTTTAGTCTGAGATAAATCAAACAGTAAATTTTTTTGATGGTGCAAAACTCTCCATCAGTTTTACGAATGTTGTTGCGCGGGTTAATTCGACGTTGTGCACACTGTGGTCAGCGAGGTGCTTTTTTTGTTTCATGGTTTAAAACCCAAGATCGGTGTCGTGGTTGTAAACTTTTGTGGCAACGCAATATGCAAGGTTTTGTGCTCGGTGCTCTCGCGATAAATATTGTCTTGACTGGTGCTGCACTAATCGCGACACTTGTGGTCGGTGTCGTGACTAGCTATCCAGATCTTGCAATTGTCCAATTACTAGTTTCAACTATTGGGGTCACTTTGGTAGTCGGGGTTGTTGGCTATCCAATTTCGTATACGACTTGGCTAGCAATAGACCTGATCATGCGTCCTATTGAATCTGGAGAGTTAGCGAACAGCCACATCGAATAAACAGATCTCTTTAAGCCTTATGTTATAAAGGTTTTCAGATGCTTGACCGAACATCTGTTCGTGTGTAAAGTTGCGTACAACACCCCATACCTAAGGTCCTCATTTCGAACACATCAATTAAACACATCAATTTAATAACTAACCAAACCAACCAAGATCAAATTCTCCACATAACTAGAAACCAACAAACGAAAGGCAAGACAATATGAGTAATGAAAAAGACAAAGCCCTCGAAGTAGCCCTCGGAGCAATCGACAAGCAGTTCGGCAAAGGGTCGATCATGCGCATGGGCGATAAGCAAGGCCTTGAGATTGAGTTCATCCCAACAGGTGCGTTGCCGCTTGATATCGCGCTTGGCATCGGTGGCGTTCCACGCGGACGCATCGTCGAAATCTTCGGTCCAGAGTCGTCAGGTAAATCAACCTTGGCAATGCATATCGTGGCCGAAGCCCAACGCAATGGCGGTATCTGCGCTTATGTTGACGCAGAACACGCAATGGATCCTATTTATGCAAAAGCAATCGGTGTTGACACTGACAATTTGTTGATCTCGCAACCAGACACCGGTGAGCAAGCGCTTGAAATCGTTGACATGTTGGTGCGCTCTGGTGCACTCGATGTGATCGTGATCGACTCGGTTGCTGCGCTCACTCCAAGAGCCGAAATTGAAGGCGAGATGGGTGACAGTCACATGGGTCTGCAAGCTCGACTTATGAGTCAAGCAATGCGCAAACTTACTGCCAACTTGCACAAGTCGAACACAGTTGCTGTGTTCATTAACCAGTTGCGTGAAAAAATTGGTGTGATGTTTGGTTCACCAGAAACAACTCCTGGTGGTCGCGCACTTAAGTTCTATTCGTCGGTTCGTCTAGACATCCGTCGTATTGAAACAATCAAAGATGGTGTAGAAGTCGTAGGTTCACGCACTCGTGTCAAAGTTGTAAAAAACAAAGTGTCTCCACCGTTTCGACAAGCAGAATTTGACATTATGTATGGCAAGGGCATCAGTCGCGAAGGCGCTGTTCTCGACATGGCAGTTGAAATGGGAATCGCCAAAAAATCTGGTGCATGGTTCACATATGACGGTGAGCAACTCGGCCAGGGTCGCGAGAACGCCAAGCACTTTCTCTCAGAGAACACCGAAGTAATGGTGCAAATGGCAGATCGAGTTCGCCGACAATCAATGCCAGTCGTCGAGCCAGAGATTGCAAAAATCAACTCGGTCGACAATTCGATCGACAAAATCGATAAGGTCGGCACAACCCCAAAGATCGAAAAGACTGAAGTGCTAGCCACTGCCAAACCAGCATCTGCAAAGCCAGCGGCCGAGAAAGCAAGTAAGAAGGCTTTCACGGCTAAAGATGACCAGCCAATTCAGCTCTAAGTAGTTCTTAATCGCTAAAGCCATTGCGGCTGACGGGTCTTTCGGGGCCCGTCGGTCGCAATTGGTCGTGATGTCGGCGAGTGTGTCGAAATTACACCTGTAAAATAGAAATGTCGTGACCCGTAACTATTTCGTTCGCACCTTTGGGTGCCAAATGAACGAACACGACTCAGAGCGCATCTCTGGCCTTCTTGAATCTGACGGAATGACGAATGTTGACAGTGTTGCGACTGCAGATGTTGTGGTGATCAACACCTGTTGCATTCGCGAAAACGCCGATGACAAATTTTATGGCACTTTAAGTCAGTTGAAGAACTGGAAGACAGAACAAGATGGGAGACAAATTCTTGTTGCTGGATGTTTGGCACAAAAAGACCGTGATGCAATTCGAAAGCGCGCACCATATGTCGATGTAGTGATTGGCACGCACAATGTGCATCGTGCCGCTGAGTTGCTCGAACAAACCCGAGATGGGCGACCAGTCACCGAGATTCTTGAGGAGGCGATTCTTGATGATCACACGATGTTTCCGAGTGCTTTGCCGATGCGCCGAGAGATCTCGTATAACGCTTGGGTGACCATCCAAATCGGCTGTGACAATACCTGTGCTTATTGCATTGTGCCTGCGGTGCGCGGCAAAGAGATCTCGCGTCCGGCATCTGAAATTCTTGCTGAGGTTGAATCTTTGGCGCGCAGTGGAGTCACCCAGATCTCTTTAATCGGCCAAAATGTCAACAGTTATGGGCGTGACCTTTCGATGTCGGCACGTGCAGCCGGCGATACAAGTGTCAAGCCGAGACCGCAATTTGCCGAATTGTTGCGTAAAGTTGGGCAAGTCGCTGGCATTCGTAGAATTCGATTCGTTAGTCCCCATCCAAAAGATATGCGCGAGGACACTTTTCTGGCCATGGCCGAGATACCCAATGTTGTTGAGCATCTGCACTATCCAATGCAATCTGGTTCTGACAATGTGCTTGCATTAATGCATCGCGGGTACACAGTTGAGCGATACATGAAGCAATTAGCGCAAGCCAGAGCGATGATCGACGACCTTGCGGTTACGACCGATGTAATAGTCGGATTTCCTGGTGAGACTGAACAGGATTTTCTGCAGACAGTTGAAGTTTGTGCTGAAGCCTGTTTTGATTCGGCATTTTCTTTTATCTTTTCACCACGGCCAGGCACTCAAGCCGCGCGGATGGTCGACAAATTCATTGACCCGAAGTTGGCAGTCGAGCGATACGAGCGACTCAAAATTGTGCTCGACCATTCTGCGGTAATCAAGCATCGTGAACGAATAGGTCGAATTGAAGATGTTGTAGTCGAAGGAATGAGTAAAAAGAATCCTCACCTGACAACAGGTCGCACACGGCAAAATAAAATATTGCATTTCAGTTCTCCAGAAAGCCTTCGTGTTGGTACATATGCCAAAGTCGAAGTGACCGACGCAGCACGATTCCACTTGTCGGGCCAACTGGTCGAAGTCGGTGACGTGCCAACGCACAAAGTACGAATCGCTGTCTCAAGTGGCAATTGATTTTCTTCGAGCACTAGAAGTTTTCGAATGAGCCCCAAACCTGTAGTCATCGTCGGCCCAACAGCCAGCGGAAAATCTTCGGTGGCGATGGCAGTTGCGCAGGTCGAGACATCGCCTATCTCGCCGATACACATAGTGGCAGTCGATGCGATGCAGGTTTATCGAGATATGAATATTGGTACTGCGAAGCCCACTGTTGCCGATCAGGCACTTGTGCCGCATCATTGCATTGACTTGGTTGACAGTCACGAGCGGTTTACGGTTGCGGAATTTAAAAAGAGTGCAACGATCGCACTTGAGTCAATAGCTAAAGTTAATGGTCGAGCGTTATTTGTCGCCGGCACTGGTTTATATCTGACAGCAGTGATTGATGATTTGGTCTTGCCTGGCGAGTTTCCAGAAACTCGAGTTGCACTTGAACAAGAATCAAATACAGCGACTTTGTTTGCGCGACTCAATGATCTAGATCCAGACGCTGCACAAAAGATTGAACGATCAAATCGTCGGAGAATTGTTCGTGCGCTCGAAGTTTGTATCGGTAGTGGGAGGCCTTTTAGTAGTTTTGGCCCCGGTACTAGTGCATACCCAGACAATGGGGTAACTCAAATCGGTCTGCGTTGGAGTCGTGACAGACTTGCCCAACGTGTAGCCGATCGCGTGCATGCGATGATGAACGACGGCTTACTCACCGAAGTCACTGCGCTAAGAAACTCAAAACAAGGGTTATCCCGAACCGCGGCACAAGCCCTTGGCTACAAAGAATTGCTGGTGCATCTCGATGGCAAGATGAGTCTTGACGAAGCAGTCAATGAAACAATTATTCACACCCGCCAATTTGCTGTTCGCCAAGAACGTTGGTTTCGTCGGGACCCAAGAATTAAGTGGGTTTCAATCAGTGAAGATCCAGTTGGCGAAATTGTGCCCGTAGTTGCCAAACATTTACGCTAGACATCAATCATCATGCAGCTAGTCGTAACAAAGCACCACGGACTCGGAAACGACTTTCTCGTTCTTGAAACCTCACAAATCGAATTTGTGCCCGATATTGAAATCGCAAAAATAGATTGGCCGAGTATTGCTAAGCAATGGTGTGATCGAGAAACAGGCGTCGGGGCCGACGGTTTATTGTTGCTATCGCGTCGAGGCGAATTCAAATTGGCAATGCAACTTTTCAACCAAGATGGGTCACGCGCCGAAATGAGTGGCAACGGCATCAGATGTTTAGTGCAGGCAGCGTTCGATCAGGATGGTTGTGATGAGCCAGTTACTTACGTGGTTACGACAGACGCAGGCGATCGTGTTGTTGATGTACAACCAATTTCACACGAAGAAGTGATAGCAAGTGTTGACATGGGACGTATTGAGATTTTGGATGAGCCCCAAAACTGGTCGGCGATCGGTTGCGATCCGAATCGACCTGTGATGCACTTGTCAGTTGGCAACCCTCACTCTGTGGTCGGTGTTGAAGAGGTTGAGGTCGTCAACTTATTGGAAATCGGCCTGAAAGTTCCACAAGTTAATTTAGAAATTGTTGAGGCAGGACCAGAGAACAACGCGATCACGATGCGCGTTCACGAACGTGGAGCGGGCATCACTCAAGCCTGCGGTACCGGCGCATGCGCCAGTGCATGGGCGGCAATTAAATGGGGACTTGTGCCATCTTCTGTAACCGAGATACTCGTGCACCAGCCTGGCGGTGATGCGACTGTTCGAATTAATCACCCGCAACTTGGTCACGTAACACTGATTGGTAGTGCACATTTCTCTTCGCGCCACAATTTAGAGATCGTTTCGTGAATACTCCGTACCAGGAGGCGCTCGGTTCAACACTTATCTCTCGCGGTATTCGCGAAAAAATTGTTTTGGTTGCAGTCACAATGTCTGATCGCACCGACGATGAGACACAAGATTCGCTAGACGAACTTGCCCAGTTAATTGATACAGCCGGCGCAGATGAAGTTGCGCGAATTACTCAGCGCCGTGATGCACCTGACAGTACGTATTACATCGGTAAAGGAAAAGTTGAAGAACTGAAAGAACTTTGTCTTGCACTTGACTCTGACACTGTTGTTTTTGATAACGAACTTTCACCTGGGCAGCAATATAACTTAGAAAAACTTCTCGGTCGCACTGCGCTTGATCGCACTGCGGTAATTCTCGATATTTTCGCTCAAAACGCTCACACCCTTGAAGGTAAAGCGCAAGTTGAGTTGGCGTTGTTGCGATATCGCTTGCCGCGAATTCGGCGTGGTGCCAAAGCTGGGTTGTCGCAACAGGCGGGTGGCATTGGTTCTCGTGGTCCTGGTGAAACCAAACTTGAAGTTGATCGTCGTCGGATCGGTGAGCGAATCAGCCGCTTAGATCGTGAACTTGATGGATTACAAAAAACTCGCCAAGAACAACGCAAGAGCCGAGGACGAAGCGGTCTCGGCGCTGTGGCAATAGTCGGCTACACCAATGCGGGTAAATCATCTGTGCTAAATCGGTTGACGAGTGCTGGGGTTCTAGTTGAAAATCGTTTGTTCGCAACACTTGACCCAACGACACGTCGACTTGCTTTGCCTGGTGGCGAACCGGTGCTGTTATCCGACACCGTTGGTTTCGTTCGACGCTTGCCACACGGATTGATTGAAGCATTTAAGAGCACACTTGAAGTTGCTACTGCGAGTGATCTGCTAATCCACGTTGTCGATGCGTCGGCAGTAGACCCGAATGGTCAGATAATTGCAGTTCGCGAAATACTCTCTGAAATTGGCGCAGATAAAGTGCCCGAGTTACTACTTATAAATAAATCTGATCTTGACTCAGATTCTGCAATGCGTCTAGTTCACGAGCATCACGGCGCCGTCGCATTTTCTGCTGCTACTGGCGATGGCTTAAATAGTTTACTTTTAGCGATCGGTGATCGAATGCGGGCATTGACAACGGTGATTGAATTGTTAATACCGTATGATCGTGGCGACATAGTGGCCACAGTGCATCGAGAGGGTGAAGTTGTGTCAACATCAAACGAAGAAGTTGGTATGCGAATTCGAGCGCGGCTCGCTGATGCCAGCGCTGGGCGTCTTAGTGAATTTGTGGTCGCCCAATGACCCAAGGTTTTGTTCCACCGCCATATCCTTATGACCGGCTTGATAAGTTCAAGCCGCTCGCGAATAAATTTGAGGGTGGTCTTGTAGATCTCTCAATCGGCACGCCGTGCGACGCGCCTACGCCAGAGATAATCGCCGCACTCTCAACTTCAAATAGCGAGCGGGGCTACCCACCGAGTATCGGTTCAGATGCTTTGCGAAAAGCCGCGCAAGACTGGATGCAACGCAAGTTTGAAATTTCTGTACCGACTTCGCAGATCGCAGCATGTATTGGCAGCAAAGAGTTTGTCGCTACTACGGCGCAATATATGAAACTGCGAACACCAGATCGTGACGTAGTTTTATTTCCGGCTGTTTCTTACCCAACTTATGAAATGGGCGCAATTTTGGCAGGTTGTCGACCTGTGGCCGTTCCGATGACGCCGACTGGCGGTCTAGATCTTTCGAAGATTTCGGATGCCGATATTAAACGTGCACTGATGATTTGGAGCAACTCTCCAAATAATCCAACTGGCGCACTGGATGATCTTGCGGCACTCGCTGCTTGGGGTCGTAAAAATGTTGTTCCAGTTTTTAGTGACGAGTGTTATGTCGAGTTCACTTGGGCCCGTCAACCCGAATCTATTCTGCAGTACGGCCTTGATGGCGTTGTGGCGTTGCATTCACTTTCAAAGCGTTCAAATTTGGCTGGGTTGCGTGTGGGTTTTTACGCGGGTGACGAAGAGCTAGTCAACTACTTAAAAGAAGTTCGTAAACATGTCGGCATGATCGTGCCCGGCCCGGCTCAAAGCGCGGCAGTTGTTGCGCTTAACGATGATGCACATGTGGCAGCGCAACGCGATGTCTATAGACATCGTCTTGAAAAGATGGCCAGTGTGTTGACCAAATGGTCTGGATTCGATATTCAACTACCTAGTGGTGGTTTTTATTTATGGTTCGATGCAAACGACGGCTGGGCATTTGCTGAGCGTCTCGCGAGAGAAGGCGGCGCACTTGTCAGCCCTGGCGACTTCTATGGTTCAGGGGGAGCAAATAATGTTCGTGTTGCAGTTGTTCAACCCGATGACAAGATCGAACTAGTCGCCGAGCGATTAGGTCGAAACAAGTGAAGTCAGTCATTCGCACGGTCGGAAGGTTTGGACTTGGAGCATTTATCTTTGCTTTGATGTTTTTGGTAATTGATACATTGCTGGTACCACGGATTTTTGGCGTAGCGCGACCAGCCGCTTACGCTCGAAGTGATTATTGGAGCGAAGTTTTCGTCAGGGAGTCATCAACGGTTACCGACGGGAAAATTGGTCGTCAGACATCGGTCGGAGATGTTTCTATTATCGCTGACTTTGACGGTCGATATATCAACGTTGAGGGTGGTTTGCGCCTTACAGAGCCGGTGCCGGTTAATACGACGCGGCGAATCGTTGCGTTTGGAGGCTCGACTACGTTCTGTGAGCATGTGCCTGATGCCTTGACGTGGCCGTCACAGCTAGCGAGAGGTGTATTGGGTCGTGAAATAGAAGTCATAAATGCAGGGCTCTCAGGAGCCACGTTCGCTGATCGAGTAATTGCATTCGAAGGACTTGGTTTAACAAATTCAGATGATGTCGCAATTTTCTTTGTCGGCGTCAATGATGCGGTTATCGGTTATCAAGCAAATCAGGTCGTAGGCCCTCTCGCACGTTGGCCCCGTCTACGTCGTTTGATCGAAGTGACAATGAGTTGGAGCAGATCTGGTCGCATTGCGTTAGGCCGCTCACAACAACTTTCGTTTGAAATCACAGCGAGTGCGGGGGAGGCAATTGACCGATTTAGAAACTCACTCGCTCGTGCGGAGGATGTTGCGCTAGCGAACAATGTTCGGCTCATTGTAGTTCTTCAGCCCAGTCGGTTGATCGAGAACCGACCTATCTGGGGAACGCCTAACGAGAGTATTGAAGAGTCGTACATCGAATCTTTCAGAGACTTCTATCGTCTATTAATCGGTAGCCCTGAGTTTCAGGATCGAATTGTTGACGGCACACGAATTTTTGATTCGCTTAACGAATCCCCTTATTTGGATTTCGTACACGTTCAGGAGGATGGAAATGAGGCGATTGCAAGTTTTATGTACGCCGAACTTGACAGCCGTGGCTGGCTTGATTAGCGAAAAAGTAGGATTAAGGGTGATGGCTAAGAGAAATTTTTTTGTGGTTGCTATTTCGTCCGTCGTATTGCTGGCAAGTTGCAGTTTCGGCGTCGGTGAAAAGAATACTTGGGATGTCACCCAGCCAATCGAGACAGGTGTGACGGTTGAGGCCACAGGCTCAGTAAAAGTTGTGCCAGACGGTGTGCAATTTAATTTTTCGGTTTTTGCAGTTGAATCCACATCAAGAAGTGCATCACAGCGAGCAAATGTCTTAGCTGATCAAGCCCGCGAGTCACTTGATAACTCTGGTGTCGACAGTAAAGATATTTCTACACAAAATGTGAGTGTCTACCCAGAGTATTCATATTCTCAAGAGGGAGCGCAAAAATTAACTGGTTTTCGTGCGACCCAGTCTTTTGCGGTAACAATACGTGACACCAAAAAAGCTGGCGAAGTAGTTGACGAAGTTGTAAGAGCGGTTGGCACTGACCTGACGATTGACACGCTTGCGCCAATTTTGTTAGATACCAAAGATGCAGCAGATCAAGCCCGCGAAAACGCGATCAAAATAGCCAAGAAAAAAGCTGAAGACTACGCCAAATTGCTGAACGTCAAACTAGGTCCAGTCATTTCGGTTCGAGAGTTCGCAACTTCAAATGTGGTTCCGCAACCTTGGTTGCGAGCTGATGCGTCTGCAGGTGAGGCCACTAAGACAGTTGTAGATCTCGGTACTCAAGAAGTTTCAATAACTGTTGAAGCGCGTTGGGCGCTAAGCAACGGCAATTAGCTGTCTCGTGGCCAGATTAGTTTCTAATTAATTCAGTTCAACTCAACTCAAGTTGCATTACTGTGTGGTGCAAGCCCAAAAAAACTATGTCGCGAATTTTTATCCAGCCTTTTTTGCGATACCAGTCTTCGGCGTGCTCGGTATATAAATATATTTTCTGGTAGCCGAGTTCTCTGGCACGATCGACAACATTCGTAACCAACTCGGAACCAATTTGCAAGTTCCTCGCTTCGGGTTTGACAAAAACTGCCGCTAGCCACGGCCCCGGCTCGGGTGCGTCAGGTAGTTCGTCATCGTCAACGAGAGTTGCGACGCCAAGTAAATTGTCTTGACTGTCAATCGCTGCAAAGACCTCGATTAACTCTTCAGGCTCGCTGGCCGCAAGAGAATATTGATCTAGATATGTCTGCACAGTGTCGCTCGGAAACTCGTGCATCCATGCCTCAAATGACCATTGCGCAGCCAGTTGCCAGTGATGTGGGTGCTCGACAAGCGATTCAACTTTGAAACAAATCACTGATTTATTCTAAGGTTCAATCCATGGGTGCTGTATCAAGTCATGTAGGGATAAGCGCCGAGTATTTAACAAAAGCACTCGCGAAGATTTCTGGTGGCGCAAATCTCACGATTGATTCAGTGAAATCAATTGGCACAGGTCAGATGGCAGAAAGTTACAGAGTTGTATTCAACGAACCACTGGCTAGCGGTGCTGCCAGCGTCGTAGTGAAAGTGCCTTCGCAAAATGAAAATAGTCGCGGCGCATCGCGCGCGACTCGTTGTTATGAACTTGAAACTAATTTTTATGCGAACCTGCGCGAGCACGTCAAAGTCGCCGCACCTGACTGTTTGCATGTTTGGTATGACGCAATGTCCGACGACTTCGTGTTGGTGCTCGAAGATATTGTCGGGGCGACGCAAGGTGATCAGATTTCAGGCGCAACGATGCAACAAGCCGAGACGGCTATAGACCAATTAGTTAGTTTGCATTCTCCGCTTTGGGGGTCGGAGAAACTAAACGAGTTCACCTGGCTGCCCAAGCACTCGGTCAATAGTGCTGCAGGAACGAGTCAGTTATTGCAGGCTATGTTTCCGGGTTTTGCTGAGCGGTTTGCAAATACGGTAAGTACCGAGATTATTTCGCTTGGCGCCCGACTGGTTGAGAATCACGACCGCTATACCGCAGCGTTTCCCGATGTTCTGACTGTTGCCCATCGCGATTTTCGGTTGGATAACTTATTGTTCACCGAAAGTGAAAAATATTTAGATGTCAATGTTGTCGACTGGCAAACTGTTGGCGCAATGCCCGGTGCATGTGACCTCGGCTATTTCATTGGTGCAAGTTTTGGTGTTGATGATCGTCGTGGCAATGAACAGAGTCTTGTACGCCGATACTGCGCAGGGCTTCAAGCAGAAAACATCGGTGTCGATTACCAAGATATATGGGCGCAATATCGTCTGCTTGGTACTTCGGGTTACATCATGGCTATTGTCGCTTCAATGCTTGTTAAACAAACCGAACGGGGTGACGCGATGTTCGCGGTGATGGCAAATCGCCATGGTCAGCAAATGATTGACCTTGAAACCGAAAAACTTTTCGCTTAGAAGGAGTAGCAGATAGAGATGGTCAAATTCACAGCACTCGATGAGCGTTTTGCACATCAGATACCCGAGCCGTTTCCAAATGTTCTTCACTTTCACACAGATTGGCGCGAGAGTTTGTTTTTCATCATGCACGAGCGCGAAAAGCTTGGCGATGTATTGATCTTGACGCTCGCACACTTTCCATCCCGCGAAGAAATGGATTCGCTACAACTTGGTCGCGTCGGAGATTCGCCGATTATGGCTCGTCATGTGCGAAAGGTTGACGGTGATCAAGACGATTTTCGTGTCGGTCCGATCACGATTGAAGTCGTTGAGCCCCTAAAAAAGATTCGCTTGGTGGCTTCAGCCAGCGAAGCAACACCCGTAAGTTTCGACGTTACCTTCACTGCCCGCACTGCGCCTTATCAACTTCGTCGTGGCACGATGAAAGCTAAGTACGAAATCATCTGGGACCAGTCGCATATGTTTCAAAGCGGAATCTACAACGGTTCGTATACGCACAACGGTAAGACAATTCGAATAGATAATTGGTGGGGTCAGCGCGATCATTCGTGGGGTGTACGTGCCCATGCTCGTTGCCCACTTTGGATGTGGATGCCAATTCAACTTGAAGAAGGCATGCTCAGCGTCTGGCACTGGGAGTACCCGAACGGTGCTCGTGTCTATACAGACGGTTGTTTCGCCCCGGCTGATGGCGGCGAGCCAATACCGGTTATAGATTTTCAACACGACTTGAACTGGCTAGATGTAGCGGGTCAATCAGTTTCATACGAGAAATTTGGTGACGAGGTCGTTGGATTAGCGGGTACTGTAGTTTTCACATTGCAGGGCGGCCGAAAAATTTTAGTTGAGGCTCATGGCCGTTGGGCCCAGCGTTACAGCCAGATTGCCAATCGCACTGACAATGTTCTCGGTGGCGGATTAAGCGAGATGCAGGTCAAAACCTCTGACGGTGCCACTGGCAGTGCAATTTTCGAAATCACTGGGCAATTTCACCACAAGTATTTTCCGATTGCTCGTGGTGCTAACTTTCCACCAGATGGCCTTTAACTAAATGAATTCTGAAGAATTGAAACCTAAACCAGCATCGGCGATAACGCGAAGTAAAAATTCGCATCCAACCGATCGTCGTTTTGATCCACAAGATTTAGAGCGTGTGCGTCGTGGGTTCATTGCTGCTCGCACCGAGCCAGAAATTCTTGACGACCATGGTCGCAAAGTTGTTGACACGGGTGCGTATGATTTTTTGCGCGACAATAGAGTGCAACCCGACACCGTAAATCCACATTTGTGGCGACACGCAACGCTTAACGCTCATCACGGCTTGTTTGAAGTTGCAAAAGATATTTGGCAAGTTCGTGGTTACGACATTTCAAACATAACTTTTATCAAGGGCACGACTGGCTGGGTTGTAATTGATCCACTTACAGCTGACAGCACAGCCAAGGCATCGCTTGATTTGTTGACTGAGCATGTTGAAAATCGTCCGGTCACAGCGGTGATCTATACGCATTCGCATGCCGACCACTTTGGTGGTGTGCTCGGCATAACGACAAAAGCTGACGTTGAATCCGGCAAGTGCCAAATAATTGCACCAATAGGTTTCTTGCATGAAGCAATCGCTGAAAATATTATTGCTGGCCCAGCGATGAGCAGGCGAGCGACGTATCAGTTCGGTCGATTATTGCCGCCCAGTCCGCAAGGTCATGTTGATTGTGGGCTCGGCAATTCTGTGCCAACTGCCGCGCCTTCGCTGCTTGCGCCGACGCGCGATATCACCCATACGGGCGAAGAATTAGTAATTGACGGAGTGCGAATTGTATTTCAACTAACTCCGGAGACAGAAGCCCCTGCAGAGATGAACTTTTTCTTTCCAGATCACGGGTGGCTATGCATGGCTGAGAATTGTTCGCAGACGATGCACAATTTGGTGCCGATTCGTGGCGCCTTGGTACGCAATGCTTTGAACTGGTCGAAGTACATCAACGAAAGCATTGAACTCTTCGCCGACAAGACAGATGTTTTGTTCACTTCTCATAATTGGCCGCGCTGGGGCAGACAGGATGTGCGAGAGTTTCTAACTTTGCAGCGCGATCTCTATCGCTGGATTCACGATCAAACAATGCGTTTTGCGAATCATGGTATGACAGCACTAGAAATCGCAGAGCTACTGGTATTGCCTGATGAATTTTTAGCGCAAGAGCACACCCGGGGGTTTTACGGCGATCTCGTACATAACGTCAAGGCTGTTTATCAGAGATATTTAAGTTGGTATGACGCCAACCCAGCAAACTTAAACAAACTCCCACCAACACAGGCCGGTGCCAAATATGTTGAACTTGTGGGTGGCATCGACGCGCTCTTAGATGAGGCTCAACAGGCGTTTGACAGAGGCGATTATCGCTGGGTGGCTGAACTGGTGAACCATGCAGTATTTGCTGATCCAAAAAATCTGCGTGCGCGAAACTTGCAAGCAGACGCGCTTGAGCAACTTGGCTATCAAGCCGAGTCATCAACATTTCGTAACTCTTATTTGATGGGCGCCCAAGAACTTCGTAACGGTCCGCCACCAAGTGGAGAGGCTCGTGTACGAGCAAGAAGTTTGATCAAAGCCATGTCGCTTGATCAGGTATTTGACACGGTTGGGACACGCACGATCTCGGAGAATCTCACTGGAGTTAACCTCTCGCTTAATTGGTTGTTTACCGATATGACCGGCACGCCCGATGAAATGTGGATTATTGGTATTTCAAACAGGACGCTTTTTGCTACACAAGGGCGTCACGACGCCAATGCTGCAGCTACGATAAAAATTTCTCGGGATCTGTTTCTAGAAGTGATTGCTCAGACAACGTCATTTGTTGATGAGTTGCAAAAAGGCACAGTGATAATTGATGGCGATGCTGGTGCATTGCTGACTATTTTCGGCAATCTTGACAAATTTATGACGGGCTTCGCGATCGTTGAACCGTAATTCTCGGTCTCGTATTTCGAAACGCGTGTTAAGGGCGAATTTCATAAAACGCATTCACGGCGTGCTCAACATCTAGTTTGCGAAATCTTGAGAAGCCAGCTGATTTTGCCATTTGTTCGGCGGTGTTGGCTGAGAGCCCAAGAGTACCGAGGCCTGCGCCGCCTGGCTGCGACATTGAAGACGACATACAAGACATCACGCTCACCCCGTAGAGCAAAGCGGCCATCGGGTTTTTAGTCGCGTTCATTGTAAAAGTATCGTGAGCCTTGATATCGACCAAAAGCCATGTGCCGTCGTCGGTAATTGCTTGACGGATTGACTGCATCATTTGAAGTGGATGTGTCATGTCATGAATGCAATCAAATGTGGTTATGAAATTGATGCTGTTATTTGTAGCCATTGGTTGGTCACGTGGATCGGCGAACGTTGCATTCATAAGTTTTGACGCCTTAAGTTTTTCAGCAGCACGGGCAAGGGCGTGCTTGCTGATGTCATAGCCAATGAATTCACTTTTAGGAAACTCCTTACCCATCAGCAGTACTGCGCCACCGGCGCCGCAACCAACATCGGCAACTTTTGCACCCGCACTAAGAGCTTGAGTTATTCCATCTAGTTTCGGCAGAACTGCCGAGATCAAATTTGCATTTGACCATGGTTCAAAATTGCGCTCAATTGAGACCGCACCTTGTTCACCTTTGCTGTCATAGTTGTGACCGATACCTGTGCGAAAACTTTCAGGCAAACTATTTAGAGAATCCATGGTTTGTGGAAGACCGTGAAACATTCCCATACCGAAAGCCGGGTGATTATCTAATGCAAGTACAGCAGTCTGCTCCGGCGATAAAAAGAACGTGTCATCTTCGATCGCTGGCGCACCAGACGGGTTATTAATCGTCGAGATAATTTTTGCCGCGGCTTGGTTATAAGCCCATTCGCGAATCCATCGCTCGTTTAAATGTGTTGCATGCGCAAGTTCTGCTGTTGTCATTGGCGCATCCGCGCTAGCCATCGCACGGTAGATGCCGAGGTGATCACCCAGATGCACCATCGCTGAAGTAACAGCGCCTTCGAGTTTGGTGAATAATAAAAACGAAAACAGTTTTAGTTTGTCGGGGTCAATCTTTTGCACTTGCGCAGAATAACCCGGAATTGGTTTTGTTACAAGCGTCGTAAGACAGTTACTAGCTTTCCGTAGATCGTTACTTCGCCATTTTCGAAAATCATCGGTTGCATTGACGAATTAGATGGTGTCAAGGTAACGCGGTTGCCACTGCGAGTAAATGTTTTTATCGTCGCTTCGTCACCCGGAATACCAGCGATCACGATGTCGCCGTTATTCGCTGTTGCCTGCGAGTTGCAAACTACGAAATCGCCGTTCAAGATCCCGGCTTCGATCATTGATTCTCCGCGTACGCGCAACATAAATAGTTCGCCATCACCGGTGAAATCCATTGGTAACGGCACTAGTTCTTCGACATTTTCTTGGGCCAGAACATTCACGCCGGCAGCGACATCGCCTACGAGGGGCACATGTTTTGTAGGGCGGTGCTCCATTGCGACGCCACTTGAGGCTTCGTATCGAACTTCAATTGCCCGAGGTTTTGTCGGGTCGCGGCGTAAATAGCCGAGTTTTTGAAGTGCTGCCAAGTGGTTATGTACAGTGGCTGACGAACTTAGGCCCACCGCTTCGCCAATTTCACGAACGGATGGTGGGTATCCACGTTCGCGCATATTGGTGACTATGAAATCGAGAATGCCCCGCTGGCGCTCGGTCAGGGTGCTGGTTTTGGCTTGCGATAAGGCCGATGTAATGGGTCTTGGCTCGGTATTTGAGGTCATCTATTGAGCGTACGCCCGTTCGCCCATAAAGTCAAACACCTGTTCGTAGAACATCTGTTCGTATGTATCCGTTAACTACGAACACCCGTTCGCTATGGTGGTTAGTAAGCGATTTAACAGCAATTTCCGAGAAGTAACCCCTGATTACACATCTGAGAAGTCATTACAACGAAAGAGGCAAAGTGTCTATAGCGATCAACAATCAATACGCAATCAGTCGAAGTCATCACACTGCAAAGCGCGTGACTTCACGCACCTATCTTCGCCGTCGAGTAGTTGTTGTGTTGGCTTTCTTGACCTTCGCTCTGGCTCTAAGTTTCATTTTGCCAGACACATCGGCGGCCGCAGAGCAAGGCGAGGTAGCCAGCGTGGTTTCTCAAAAACATATTGTTGCCCTAACCGGCGACACATTGTGGTCAATTGCTCAACGGGTTGACCCCTATGGCAACATCACATTGCTTGTTGATCAACTTGTGATCATTAATGGTGGCACAGTTACCCCAGGTCAAAAAATTCTTTTACCGTAGGTTTGGTTTTGCGCAGGTGAGTAATGTTGTTTGGGTGAAATGCGTTAGTTGCAGTTGCGAAGACACCAAGGTTATTGATTCGCGTGTATCTGAAGAAGGCAGTTCAATTCGCCGTCGCCGCTCGTGTTTAAAGTGTGGCTATCGTTTCACAACTTACGAACGCCTTGAAGAGGTGCCACTCTATGTAGTCAAACGCACTGGCGAAAAACAACTTTTCGACCGAGCGAAAATTATCAGTGGTCTACAGTCGGCGGCAAAGGGTCGTCCCGTAGAAGATTCAGTGCTGATCGAAATTGCTGAGCGAGTCGAAGACGACATGCGATTGACGGGCAACGATGTGACGAGCAATCAAGTTGGGCACGCCGTACTAAATCAATTGCGCAGCATTGACGAAGTTACCTATATGCGGTTTGCCAGTGTGTATAAAAACTTTGACGCCGCCGCTGACTTTAAGCGTGAACTTGCATTGCTTGAAAAAGAGGCAAGAAACTAGCGCGTTAATTGACTAGCTAGTTTTTTTACTAGCTTTTCGCACTAGTTTTACGCACTAGTTTTACGTAAGTAGCGAATAAACAAAAACCCATCATGCTCAAGAATGTGAGCAACTTCGTAGTCGCGATGTAATGCCGGCGCACCATTAGATAGTCGAGGGCTATCAGCACCCGTGACCATTGGGCTGATCGTCAAATTAATTTCGTCAACGAGGTTGGCGTCAAACATCGAGGCGTTGAGCATCGGGCCACCTTCAAGTTGAATGAAGTTTCCAGGCAATTGCGACATCGCATTTTGTAAATCAACGTCGCCTTGACCCGCGCGGATGACTTCAATTTCAAAATCGCAGTCTGGTTTTTTTGCGTCTTGTGGCATGATCAGAAACCCTGAGCCGCTTCTAAATAGTGGTGATTCAAAGTCAAGATTGGCGGTTCGCGTGACGACCCCAACACGGAGGCCTGGTTTGCCCGGTGGGGTATACATCTGTTCGCGAATTGTGCCGGCACCAACCACAATCGTGTCGGCTGCTGCGCGCAGGGCGATGATCACGTCTCTGTCAGTTGGGTTTGAAAGCAAGGTTGATCGACCTTCAACGACTGTTGAACCGTCAATGCTCATCACCATGCACAGGCCAATAGTTGGTCGCCCAGATTCTTGACGCTGACGAGCTACTCCATAGGCTTCGCGAAGATTAACTGCACTATTAAAACTAGGCAGCAACTGACGCACAACAAATATCCTAAGCCACCAGTTATTCAAACAGATATTCAAATTCTGATTACCCAGTCGACCGTCGGCTGTGGCACGCTTTAAAATGTGTCTAATATTACTTCTAGTGCTGTCTCCGAAAAAGAAACGGTTTCATTGAAAAAAACTTCTGACGAGCGAATCGTGTTTCGAACCTGCCCGCTATGTGAAGCGGGCTGTGGCCTAGCCGTGACGGTTGTTGACAACGAGGTCACGCACATTCGTGGCGATATGCAAGATGTATTCTCGAAGGGTTTTATCTGTCCAAAGGGCAGCACGCTTAAGCAGTTGCATTACGACGCAGACCGTTTGCGTCGCCCGATGATTAAGCGCAACGGGGTGCATGTTGAAGCAACATGGGATGAAGCATGGGCTGCAGTTGATGCCGGTTTAAATGGCGTGATTACAAGGCACGGTCGAGAATCAATCGGCACATATTTAGGCAACCCAGGCGCACACGGTTTATCGTCATTGACATTTAACAGTGTGTTGCTTAAATCAATTGGATCTCGTCAAATCTATAGCGCGTCAACAGTTGACCAGATTCCAAAACAGGTTTCATCAGGATATTTATTTGGTTCACCGAGCACGGTGGCGGTGCCTGACTTAGACCGCACCCAGTATTTATTGATCCTCGGCGCAAACCCTTACGACTCAAACGGAAGTTTATGCACTGCACCTGACTTTCCGGGTCGACTTGAAGCGTTGCAAGCAAGAGCCGGAAAAATAGTCGTCGTTGATCCGCGCAAAAGCAAAACAGCGCAACACGCAGACGAGTGGATTGCAATTCGCCCAGGCACCGACGCTTTATTTTTGGCGGCAATCGCCAACACCCTGGCGGCCGACGGTCTTGAAATTATGAATCAACGACTTGGTTCTTTTCTTAGCGGTGTTAACGAAGTCGTGCATGCTCTGCAACCTTTTACGCCAGAATTTGTGGCTGCAACAACTGGTGTTGATGCGCAAACTATCCGTCGTATCGCTCGTGAGTTGCGCGATGCAGGTTCATCTGCTGTTTACGCTCGAATCGGTACAACTACAACAGCGTTCGGTACGACAGCTTCATGGCTTGTTGACGTTGTGAATATTTTTACGGGCAACCTTGATCGCGTCGGCGGAGCAATGTTTCCATTGCCTGTCGCAGGTAGTGGAAACACCCGCGGCGCTGGCGGTTCAGGTAAGGGTTTTCGCACGGGGCGTGGCCATTCACGCGTCGGTAAGCATCCAGAAGTACTCGGCGAATATCCGGCCTCGGCAATGGCAGAAGAAATCTCAACCCCAGGAGATGGCCAAATACGAGCGATGGTCATTGTTGGAGGTAATCCAATTTTGTCTACACCGAACGGCGAGCGGCTTGCGAAATCTTTTGCCGAACTTGAGTTCATGGTCAGTGTTGATATTTATCTGAACGAAACTTCAAGATTTGCAGATGTGATTTTGCCTGTGCCTTCAGCATTGCAACGCAGTCACTATGATCTTGCACTTTTGACATTTGCGGTACGCAATGTTGCTAATTACAGCAAACCGGTATTAGCAAAATCGGCAGATGAACCAGATGAGTGGGAGGTTCTAGCAAAGATGTCAGCGATAGTTTCTGGCTTTGGTGTTGAAACATTGGCATCGACGATTGATGATCGCACCATTTCGAAATTAGTCGTAGGATCAACTAAAGATTCTTCAGCAAATATTTTTGGTCGCGACTGCGAAGAAATAATCAGTGAGCTTTCTATTGCTGGCCGTCGTGGCCCAGATCGAATACTTGACTTCTTGTTGCGTACCGGGCCATTCGGTGATGGATTTGGTGCAGTGCGAGATGGTCTGACTCTCGACAAGTTGATCGCTGCGCCACACGGCATTGACTTCGGCGCACTTGAACCTCGCCTGCCAAATATTTTGCGCACGCAATCTGGAAAGATTGAACTAGCTGTACGGCAATTGATAGACGACTTGCAGCGACTGGAAGTTTTTTGTCAAGAAAGAATTGATGCAACCCAATTGACTCTTGTTGGTCGGCGAGATTTGCGATCAAATAATTCGTGGATGCACAATATTGAAGTTCTCGTCAAAGGCAAAAATCGTTGCACACTGCACATGCATCCAAATGATGCGACACGACTTGGAATAACGCAAGGTTCTGCAGTTCGCGTTACTAGTCGCGTAGGAAGTGTTGATGCTCCGGTTGAAATCACCGAGCTAATTCGTCACGGAGTCGTGAGTCTGCCGCATGGTTGGGGTCACTCAATGTCCGGTACGAACATAAAAGTTGCGTCAAGTCGTGCTGGTGTTAACTCAAATATTTTGACAGACGAGCAACGGCTCGACCCGCTGTCGGGAACGAGCGTTCTCAACGGAATCCCTGTATCTGTGGCTGTTATATAGAAATAATGTCTGAAAGTTACGCAAATTTCATAATCAGTAGGTTGTGCACAGGTAATCCCCAGAAGATGTCGCTAATTAACACCTCTATCCACTTCTAATCCACAGGACTTTGTCCCTATGATCGAATCCAAATTTAAGTTGGTCCTTAAAAAGGTTCTTATTTAAAGGCCCGCAAATGATTGACAAAGCCAAATAACAATGCTGTAATCTTATCTACAAGTTGTGGGTGAGTCCGCAATGGTGGATTAGTTAGCACTATATCTAGTGGTCTCGATCAGGGGTCGTATTTTTGTAGGGCTAGCCCCACCAAGATTTGCAAGTGATTTGAAAACTGTTTATTAATTGTAAAAGCCAGCAACCGAATTTAATCGAATTACATATTGAAAGGTATAGCACTAAATGTCAATTGCTCCAGAACGTTTGTCGATCGGTATCAGTCGTCACTTCACAACTCCAGGCACACATCCTTATGATCAAATTTCGTGGGAGCGTAGAGACGCTCAAATCAAAAACTGGAAGGACGGCACGGTTGCATTTGAGCAGCTTGGTGTTGAGTTTCCAACTTCATGGTCGTTGAACTCGACCAACATCGTTTCGCAAAAATATTTCAGAGGCACACCTGGTACAGCAGAACGAGAAAATTCGATGCGCCAAGTTATTGATCGTGTTGCTGACACCATCACAAAATGGGGAACCGAGTGCGGTTACTTTGCTGACCAACTTGAGTCTGATTCTTTTCGTGATGAACTAAAATTTATTTTGGTAACGCAACGTGCGGCGTTTAACTCACCAGTGTGGTTCAACATTGGTGTTGAAGGTGTTCCACAACAAGCAAGTGCGTGTTTTATTTTGGCTGTTGACGACACGATGGACGCGATTTTAGATTGGTACAAAGAAGAAGGAACAATTTTCAAGGGTGGTTCAGGTTCGGGTATTAACTTGTCGAATATTCGCAGTAGCGCAGAACATCTAAAAGGCGGAGGTACAGCATCAGGGCCGGTCAGTTTTATGCGTGGCGCCGACTCTTCAGCTGGAACCATCAAGTCGGGCGGCAAAACTCGTCGCGCCGCAAAGATGGTCATCCTTAATGTTGATCATCCAGACATCGAAGAATTTATTTGGTGCAAGTCGCATGAAGAAATAAAGGCTCGCGCACTTCGAGATGCAGGCTTCGATATGGATCTCGACGGAAAAGATTCTTTTTCGGTTCAATATCAAAACGCCAACAACTCAGTTCGCGTAACAGATGAGTTCATGCAGGCAGTTAAAGATGATGCCGACTGGAACTTGCTCGCAGTTAAAGATAGGCGAGTTGTGCGCACGATTCGCGCACGCGACTTGTGGCGTCAAATGGCGACTGCATCATGGGAGTGTGCAGATCCGGGTTTGCAATTTGACACAACAATCAATAAATGGCACACAGCGCATGCCGCTGGTCGCATAAATGGTTCAAACCCATGCAGCGAATATATGCACATTGACAACTCAGCGTGCAACTTGGCATCAATCAACTTGTTGAAGTATCTCGACGACAACGACCATTTCGATGTCGAGGCTTACAGTCACACGATTGAAGTCATGTTTACCGCACAAGAGATTCTTGTCGGTAACGCAGACTATCCAACCGAAAAAATTGCCGAGAATAGTCGCTTGTTCCGTCAACTTGGTTTGGGTTATGCAAACCTTGGTGCGTTGTTGATGGCGCTCGGAATGCCATACGACTCGACTGGGGGTCGCGCTTGGGCTGCAACTCTGACCTCTTTGATGACTGGACATGCATATGCAACTAGTGCTCGCACTGCAAGCCGCATGGGCCCGTTTGCCGGATACTCAGCCAACGAGCGCTACATGAACAATGTTTTGCGTATGCATCGTGATGCCAACAAAGAAATCGACAACATTGATGTTGTTCAACAAGACCTTGTAGATGCAGCAACCGCATCGTGGGATATTGCAGTTCGCGACGGTGAAGAATTTGGTGTACGCAATAGTCAAGCCAGTGTTCTGGCGCCAACCGGCACGATTGGTCTAATGATGGACTGTGACACAACAGGTATAGAGCCAGATCTCGGATTGGTTAAGTTCAAAAAACTAGTTGGTGGTGGCAATATGACTATCGTCAACCAGACAGTGCCACGTGCGCTAAAGCAACTTGGTTACGAGGGCCCAGTTGTAGAAAGAATCGTCGCCTACATCGATGAGCAAAAAACAATTGTTGGATCTCCCGACTTAAAAGCCGAGCACTTGCCAGTATTCGCTTGCTCGATGGGTGACAACACAATTCACTATGAAGGTCATGTGCGAATGATGGGTGCGGCTCAACCGTTTTTGTCTGGTGCAATTTCGAAGACAGTGAATATGCCTGAAGAAGCATCAATTGAAGATATTGAAGCACTGCATATGTTGTCTTGGGAGTTAGGCATCAAGGCTGTTGCTGTTTATCGTGACAATTGCAAGGTTGGTCAACCGCTTTCAACTGCCAAAAAAGACAGTGAAAAAGGTTCAAACGATGGCGGCGATGCAGCGAACTCGGCAACGCAAATTATTGAACGAATAGTTGAGCGTGTTGTGCATCAGCCTGTTCGTCAGAAATTGCCACGATCTCGTCGTGGGCGAACATTTGAGTTCCGTGTTGCTGACTGCAAAGGTTTTGCCACAATCGGTGAATACACAGATGGGCGACCAGGCGAAGTGTTCTTGACGGTTTCTAAGCAAGGTTCAACTTTGGCTGGCCTGATGGATGCTTTCGCCAAGAGCATTTCGTATGGTTTGCAATATGGCGTGCCGATGCGTGCGTTCATTGAAGCATTCGTCAATACTCGTTTCGAACCAGCAGGCATGACAGACGATCCAGACATTCGCATGGCCTCGTCAATTGTTGATTATCTTTTCCGTCGACTTGCAGTTGAATATCTAACTGCGGACGAGCGCGCCGAATTAGGAGTTTTCACTCGCGAAGAGCGAATGCAACCAACATTGCCAGGAGTTGAAGAATCGATCACTGTCAACACTCAGGGCACTGATGTGTTCGCTGATCCGAAAACAATTCCGTCAGCCAATGACTTAGTTGCACAAATTGATTCTGGTGCATTTTCTGCACCACCATCACATGCTGCAAAAAAACCAGCAGCGACTGGCATGATGTGTTCATCTTGCGGCTCAGCAAACATGCAACGCGCAGGGGCATGCTACGTGTGCGGCGACTGCGGTTCTTCAAGTGGCTGCTCATAAAAATATTGTCTGACCAGGCTAGTTAATTTTCTCCTGATTATATTTAGTGCGTGAATACCAACCGCCCAAGCGTTGAAGTTTCATGGTTCGCTGCGTTATGTGATGACGATTATGAGTTCCTTGGCGTACCCGATGATGACTTGCAATCTTCTTGGTCGCATTGCAGCGAGATCGTGCGTCGTGCCGAAATTAACGGCTTCGACAATGTGCTTTTGCCTTCCGGGTACAGCCTCGGCATTGACGCCACGGCCTTTGCGGCAGGTATCGCCACGCAAACAGAACAAATTCGCTTGCTTCTTGCGTTAAGACTTGGTGAACTTGTTGTACCGCAACTTGCTCGCCAAATTGCAACGCTTCAGCAGATTTCAAATTCGCGACTGGTGATAAATGCAATTTCATCCGAGATGCCTGGCGAGCATTTAACTAGTGAGGCCAGATACCGCCGCACAACAGAGTATTTGTATGCACTTGGCGAATTATTAGAGGGTCGTGCGATAAGTCTTGATGGTGAGTTTCTGCAACTAAGTGTTGAGCCACCACGCGTCGTCAAACAGAACCTGGGCTGCCCGCCAATCTACTTCGGTGGACTCTCAGAGGCAGCTCGTGATTGTGCTGCGGCAAGTGCCGATGTCTATCTAATGTGGCCCGATACAACTGCCAAAGTTTCGAGCGTGATTGTCGATCTCAAATTGCGTGCGCAGCAATTCGGTCGGTCACTAAGTTACGGCTGGCGTAGTCATGTGATTGTTCGCGAGACTGAGCGCGAGGCTCGTGAGGCGGCTAGGCGCTTGTTGTCGCGTCTTGACCCAGTAATCGGTGATGCAATACGCGCTCGCTCACTCGACGCAACTTCTACCGGTGTAAATCGCCAAACCGAATTACGGTCAGGATCTGATGATGAGGGCTACATCGAGCAGAATCTTTGGACCGGTGTCGGTCGCGCGAGAAGTGGTGCTGGCATTGCAATTGTCGGTGATCCAGATCAGGTCACAGCCAAACTGCATGAACTTGCAGATGCCGGAGTATCAAGTTTTATTTTGTCGGGCTATCCGCATCTCAAAGAGTGCGACCTGTTTGCAAAATATGTGTTGCCACAAATAAATCATGGCCCGTTATCGCTTTCTCATACTCAAGTTGCTTTGCACGAGCAAAGGTAAACTTCTAGCTAATTAAATCTGCAGTTAACGCGTTTGATTCCGTTAATGAAATTACTCTGTAAATAGGCAGGCTCTCCAGTTATCTGTAAGTTCGGTGCGCGTCGACGAATTTCATCGAACATTACAGAGATTTCACGACGCGCCAAATTTGCACCCAAGCAGAAGTGTGGTCCGCCGGCACCAAAACCAATTTGTGTTGGCTGCGCTTGGCGAGTTACATCAAAACTAAATGGATTAGAAAAGATTCGCTCGTCGCGATTGCCCGAGTTATAAAACAGTACAACTTTTTGATTTTGTTTGATCGGAAACCCATTAATTTCAGTGTCTTGGGTTGCTGTTCGACGAAAGTGTATTACTGGTGTTGCCCACCGAACTATTTCTTCTACGGCTGTCTTTGTGTGGGTCTCGAAATCACCAAACCATTTTGCTCGCTGATCAGGATTTTCGGTTAGAGCGACCATCCCATGAGTGATCGCATTTCTTGTTGTTTCATTTCCGGCAACTACCAACAGGATAAAAAAACTCCCAAACTCTTGCGATGAAAGCCGCTCACCATCAACAACTGCATGCATCATCACACTCGTCAAATCATCGGTTGGGTTAGCAAGTCGAGCTTCTCCGAGTGCCTGGGCATAGGTGAACATGCCGATACCAGCTTCGATCAATCCTTCGATAGTGCCTGTGAAGTCAGGGTCGCCAGCACCAAGAATCGTGTTTGTCCAATTAAATATTTGCCGTTCGTCAGATTCTGGGATCCCCATCATTTCACAAATAATTTGTAGCGGAAATTTTCCGGCGATTGCATCAACGAAATCAAATTCTTGACCTTCGAACTCGTCAAGCACACGATCAATAATTGTTCGCGCCTTGACTTTTACATACTCTTCGATGCGAGCGATCTCGCGCGGAGTAAAACCCTTAGAGACAATAGATCGTAAGCGAAAATGCTTTGGGTCATCCATGCCGATCATTGACCCAAAAAACTCGTTTAACTCTGGCGAAAGGTCAGCGATATTTGAACCTTTACCGCTGCAAAATAATTGGGGATTTCGACTCACGTGCCAGATGTCGTCGTGGCGAGTAATCGCAAAATAACCGGGGCCTTTTGGTACAAAACTGAACTCCATCTCTTCAAAAAACCGAATCGGTTCTTCGTTGCGGAGTTTTGCAAACGATGATTCACGGTAATCTCGCGGGGCGCTCCAGAACTCCCTGGCTGAAAGGTCTATTTGGTCTAGCTCTACATCAAATAATTGCATTCCAAGACTCTAGAACGA
>CALACK010000096.1 GCA_937890395.1 uncultured Acidimicrobiaceae bacterium
AAGAGTTCTTTATTCTTCCGCAGACAACCCCAAAGTCAGAACCAAGCTGGTTTGGGTTTTTATTAACGGTTCGACCTGGCGCGCCAGTTAAGCGGTATGACTTGGTTCAGCACATTGAGTCTCGGAGAATTGCAACGCGACAACTTTTCGCAGGCAATTTATTGAAGCAGCCTGCGTATCAGAATATTCCACATCGAGTGGTTGGCGATCTAACTAACTCTGACATCATCACAACGAATACCTTTTGGATCGGGGTCTACCCGGGCCTTACTGACGAAATGATTGACTACATGATCTCAACTATTGATGAGTTCATGGCTGGCGTATGACCGTAAGTAAAAAGTTAATTTCAATTGTCATTCCGGCTTATAACGAAGAAGATTGTGTTAACGAACTAGCACGACAATTAACTAAGGTAATGGACAAACTTAAAAAGTATAAGTTTGAAGTTTTGATTGTTGAAAATGGGTCTAAAGACAAAACTTGGCTATTGCTTCAAAAGATTGCAGCAACCGATAAACGATTCAAACCGATTCGTTTGTCCCGAAATTTTGGAATGGATGGGGGTATAACGGCAGGACTTGAACTAGCGACGGGCGACGCGTGTGTGATTATGACTGCCGACTTGCAAGATCCTCCTGAATTGATAATCGACTTCGTAAAAAAATGGGAGGAAGGTTATGAAAACATTTACATGGTTGTTGAGAAACGAGAAACAAGTGGCCTTCTGAGGAGGATCAACTCGCGGATGTTTTATTATGTTGCCGATCGACTGACCGACGGGCTAATTCCAAAAGGGGTTAGTGACTATCGATTGGTTGATCGAAAAGTTTATGAATCTGTGCGATCAATGCGCGAGAGTAACCGATTTGTTCGCGGGCTATTTGCATGGGTTGGCTTTAAGTCTTTTGGCATTAGCCGGCCAAGGCCAGCGCGGTTTGGTGGTGAATCTAAAGCAAAGTTAACAGCAGTATTGCGACTCGCTAAACACGGTATCCTTTCTTTTTCGGATATTCCACTGCGGTTTATCACATGGTTCGGAATTTCATGTTCGGGAATAGCTCTAACCGCAATTTTTGTTTTCACACTACTAAAACTCACAATTGGAACACCGTTTGCTGGTTTTGCGACAATCGTAACTATTATTCTGTTTTTCTTTGGATTACTTTCTTTTATGATCGGAATTCTTGCGGAATATGTGGCGATGATCCACACTGAAGTGAAGGGCAGACCGAACTTCATCATTGCTGAGGTTTTAAATCAATAAATGTAACTTAAACTTCGGGCGCCGCTTTCTTTTGACGGTTTCCCCGCCTTGTGTTGACTCCAAACTTCATTGCAGAGTTGTATTCTTTGTCTGTCAAATAAGGAAATTGATCTTCAATAGATCTTCCCATCTCAAGTTTTGGTTCAATCATTGTGTCGGGATGTAAGTAGATTTCAATCACTCCTGGACCCTGGGTTGAAAACAGTTCTTCTCTTAAGTCCTCAATCTTTTCAACCTTGTGGTACTCGATTCCGTAGGCTTTTACGACTTTTTCAAAATCTGGTTGACTGTACCCATCGCCAGTGGCGTGGTGGCGACCCGAAGAGTATGAGTCTTGAAACTGTTTGATAATTCCATATCCAAAATTATTGAAAATTACTAACTTAATGTTTAGATTATGGAACTTCATTGTCTGTAGTTCCTGAAGGTTCACCTGCGTGCCTCCATCACCGTTAATTGAAATTATCTGGCGATCAGGGTTATAAATTGCTGCACCGATCGAGGCCGGAAGCGCATATCCCATTGGCGAATTTCCGCCGGCTGTAAAAATTATTTGTTTGGTTCTAAAGAAAGATAGATAAACCCAGCATGCACAGGCACCAGTGTCTACTGCAATGATTGAATCACTGTTGAGATAATTGTTTAACGTGCAAACGGCCTCAAGCGGCGAGATTGTCCCGTACTTGTCTGGAATGCTGCTCGGAAATTTACCAAAGTATTTAGCTTTGATCTCTCTCCAGTAGATATTCCAAGATTCATCTTGTGGTGGCGTATGAATTTCTAGCGCGGCGGTCTTTAATGCAATCAGATCAAGATTGATTCCAGGCTCATAATTTGAGTTATTGCGATATTTGATCAACTCTTCGTTGTCTACGTCGACAACCAAAACCCGTGCTGACTCTGCAAAAGATGTGGCGTTTCCAGAACGTTGTCTGTTGTCAAGTCGGCTACCGAGCACTAAAAGACGGTCACAATTCTGAATCAAAAAGTTGGCGCCTCGGTTTCCATAAACTCCGATGATCCCGCAATAGTTTTCGCTTTCGTGATTGAAATACGTCATACCATTCCACGATGTGACAAACGGAATTTTGCTATCTATAAGCCATTTTTCGGTTTCTCTTTCTGCGCCAGCAAGACCGACACCAGCGCCGAATAGAACTAAAGGTCGCTTGCCTGAATGAAAGAATTCGTTAACCAAATTTACGAAACTCTTAAGTTCAGGCACAGAAATTTTTTGTGTTGAATTAATATCTACCTCGGAGTAATCGCCAACCTCGGCCTGTTGAACATCCATCGGTATGTCAAGTAGAACAGGACCCATGCGACCCGATGTGGCGATGCTGTATGCCTTGCAAAGTTCTTCTTTGAGCATTAGATGGTCAGTAATTTTTACTGCATACTTTGTTATCGGCTTCACCATTTCCACGATGTTTGTCTCTTGAAAGCCCGCCTGTCTGACTTTCGCGCCTTTGTAGTTAAGTTCCTCGTTTTGATTTACTTGACCAGTGATATGGATAGTCGGTATCGAATCAAAAAACGAACAAGCTATTCCGGTGATTAGGTTCGTTGCTCCCGGGCCACTTGTAACAACGGTTGCTCCGACAATTTTGTTGGTGCGCCAAAGAGAATCTGCGGCCATTGCTGCCGATTGCTCATGCTGAAAGCACGTATATTTCATTCCAGGGTTTCTGCCAATTGCATCAACGATGAATGCGCACGCTCCACCGGTCATTAAAAAGATATTCGTAGATCCGCGTCTACGAAGAAACTCTGCAATATATTCGGCTCCAGTCATAGGCTAGAGGCTAGTTGGATGGCTGGATGAATGGCTAGATGGCGATGTAGCTAGAAGATGATTGCGCATTAGCGAAATTGAGCTTTTTAGATCGGTTGAGTTTTCGAGCCCGAATTTTTCTTTAGCTTTCGTGATATTCGGGACGTAGTAACTCGAAACAGGATCTCGAGTTTGGTCACCTAAAATTTTGAGTCCACATGTGTTTTGAAATATTTCACAAATGAGTTGCGCAAGTGATTTTATGGAGATCTCTTCAGATGATCCAACGTTGTAAATATTTCCATTTTCTCCGTTCATCAGAATTGCAATTAACCAATTGACCATGTCGGTAGCAGATTGATATGAGCGAACCGAAGAGCCGTGGCTATTGACAGTAATCTCTCTGCGCAACAGACAGTCCTTAAAAAAATTTCCAATCGCGAAATTTTTATCCAGTGGTAAGTGTGGGCCAACAAATGCAAACATTCGGGCAATAACCAGAATTGAGTCTGACTCTTGAAGAAATTTTTTACAGATGACTTCAGCTTCTGCTTTACTTGCACGATATGGATCAAGGTCAGCGATATCACGATCCGGAATTGACTCAGGTTCTATGAAATGATTGTTTTTGAAGGGAGTAGGTCCATAAACGGCACCAGAACTAGCAAAAATAATTTTTTGAGATCTAATTTTTTTGGATTTGATTGCATTAAGAAGATTTTTTGTACCTTCTACCGAAGTTTCGTAGATAATTTTTGCTTGCTGAGCGTTTTGACTTGAGCGATTTTCTCCGGCAAGGTGAAATACGAAGTCGTAATGATCGTGGGATTTTTCAAGAGGTAGTCGAATATCCCAATCGAGCACCTTTAATTTTTTTATCTCGCTTGGCCATTGTTCGTTGATTGTTTTTGGATTGCGCGTTGTACAAGTAATTTTTAGAGAGCCGTTCTTGTAGGGCGCCGTTTTAAGTAAAGTCGCTAAGAGATTTCGCCCGACAAATCCGGTTGCTCCGGTTATCAGAACTGATTTGTTTTCAAATTTGTTTTCAAATTGGGTGATCTTCACCATCTAAACAATAACTGGCAGTTTTGGATGGGGTAGAGCCGTTAGATTAGAGGTAGCTAAATATGATCGCAACTACATTGCTTGAACTGCACAAATCGTCAGCGTGGATAATGATTATTGGTAACG
>CALACK010000097.1 GCA_937890395.1 uncultured Acidimicrobiaceae bacterium
GATAAGTGCATTCTTTACTTCTTCAATAAAAGGTTTTGCTGGAACAGCAATGCGATAAGTATTTTCAAGACCAAAACTCGCACAATTACGGATGAAAATGTTCTTTGTCGCTAGGTGCTCATAAAGTTTTGCACCGTTGTGAACAAGCAGCCAGTTTGCATCTGTCATCTGAACGGCAATACCTTTTTCTTGCAGAAGTAGGAAGAGACCTGTGCGAAGTACTTCTAATTGATCCTTCATCGCGCGTAAATTAGTTTTCTCAAGCATCGGCTCAACAATTGCAAGAGCTAATCCATTGACCGACCATCTTGGTTGCCGAGAAGCGAGCACCCGACAGGATTGCACGTCTGGAGTGACAACATAACCGAGCCTCAATCCTGCGCACGCCCAAATTTTGGTCATTGATCCGATACGCCACGACTGCTCGTCGCCTCGAGTGAATTGCCCGGTTGCGATTGGATAAAACGCCTCATCCCAAACTTCTGCCTGCTCTGAAGGTTCAGCCAATGTGCCCAGTGGGTTATTGGGGTTTGATCTCCATCGTGGTGCAGTCTCTACAACGCGTTTGAGATGTCTTTGATACAGCGAAAATTCTGGTGCGACGACATTACCTTCAACCAATACATCTGCGACCAACGCAATTGCTTCTGAGCCACCATTAGTCAACAGCAGTCGTTCAGGATCAACTCCGATGGCATCGGCTAAAAATCCCGTTGCCGCACGCGAATCAGGATAATTTCGAACCGACCTGAGACGGTCAAGCAAGACATTGGTAATCTGCGGCGCACATGGATGCAGGCTTGCTGACAAATCGAGCGCATCATCTGGATTTAAACCGCGAGAGAGTGAAAAATCTCGGATATTTCCACCATGCTCAACAATCATGAACTTGCTGATTTCCGTGGATGGGCGCGTAAACCCTTGTCGATGGACTGAAATGTTGCTTGAGCAAGTAACGACCCCCACTGAGATCGTGGCCCACAAAATTGTTCACGATGGCTAGACGACGGCCAGCAGACAACCACCGAATCACTTGCCGTTCCTGTTCCCGGAACCCCGTGTTGAAAAAGCGACTGAGTTTTGGCCTCGGTGATCGTAATAATTGCATTAACCGCGGCACTCAGTGTTAGCGCCACTGGCATCTGCGCGACAATATTAATCGTGCCCGGTTGCCAATTTCCCCAACCACTCGAAACGTCGCTTGCCCATGTTGGTTTCGTGACACCAACTGTTGAGTCAACGACAACGCCATTGATTGACGCGTGCTGAACCTTTCGCACATCGGCAGCAGTGAACAAGGTGCTACCAACTCCACTCAATCCAAGAGCAGTTACGACTTCAGCAGCGTGGGCGTCAAGGTCACAACGCGAATAATCTGATGGAACTCGGACATTAAGAAGCCAATCGATTGATTGCACACCCCCGTTCACAGCAGCCGACGACATTGATTCATACCGACCATCAAATTCCCATAGCAATGCAGGCATTTCTCCAGCCGTCATAACTTCTCGGCAAACGATGGGACTAAATAACATCGTTTTAGTATTGCGTTCAAGATGCTCATATTTTCCACCCATTAAA
>CALACK010000098.1 GCA_937890395.1 uncultured Acidimicrobiaceae bacterium
AGGTGGGATTGCGGGGGATTGAGTTGTGGCGGGGCGAAATTGATCTGGTGTCGCCGTTTCGAACATCGTTTGGCATTGAATCATCGCGCGATTTGCTATATGTTCATGCCATCGGCGACAGTCACTCTGGTTGGGGAGAATGTGTCGCCATGGCCGAACCCAATTATTCATCCGAGTATCTTGAAAACTGTATTCAAGTAATTTCACGTTTTCTCTTACCCCTTTTAAAGAGTGATTTGTCAGCCGAAGATTTTGTTCTAAGTGCTGCCCCAATCAGAGGAAATTACATGTCAAAGGCGTGTGTTGAAGCAGCATTGCTTGATCTCAGATTACGCGAGCAGAAAATGTCGCTTGCAAAGTTTCTTGGAGCTACTAAAAATCGCGTGGCTTCAGGTGTCTCGGTAGGTATTCAAAACAGTCTTGATGATTTGGTACGGGTTGTAGGCGAGTACATCGCCTTGGGTTATTTGCGTGTGAAGTTAAAGATCGAGCCGGGTTTAGACATCGAGCTAGTGCGAACAATTCGTAAAGAGTTTGGTGATGAACTGTTGTTGCAGGTCGATGCCAATGCGGCCTACACAGTTGCTGACGCTGAACATCTCAAAAAACTTGATGAATTCAAGTTGTTGCTAATCGAGCAACCGTTACCAGAAGATGATCTTGTTGGCCATATTGAGTTGGCAAAAATCATTAATACACCCGTGTGTCTTGACGAGTCAATCACTTCGCTAGAAACTGCGCGTGGTGCGCTTGATCTTGAAGCCTGCTCGATAATCAATATCAAACCTGGCCGAGTTGGCGGTTACATCGAGGCTAAGAAGATTCATGACTTGTGCGTGTCGCGAGGAGTGCCAGTTTGGTGCGGGGGAATGCTCGAAACGGGTATTGGTCGTGCGGCAAATTTGGCACTGGCTGCATTGCCTGGTTTTACGCTCCCAGGGGATATCTCAGCCTCGTCTCGATATTTTGCTCGCGATATCACCACTCCGTTTTTTTTAGATAACGGTCATATTGATGTGCCGAATTCTGTTGGCATCGGCGTCGAACCGTTACCAGAGATGCTCGACAATTTTCGAAAAATAGCCACCTTTGAAATTTCTTGAAACTAATCGTTGAGCGTGAAAACGATGTTCGTTTCAGGCAGGTCATTGCGGCGCTTTAGCAGTGAACCAATTGTATTGTAAATCGAAAATATCTTGTAAGTGATTCCATAGCGTTTGGCGATAGCTTTGCGCACTGCGATTGCTTCGGTGCCCGTGACTAGGCGAGCCATACCAATGTAAGTCGTCGCATCTGCGGTGACTTTGCCCTTGATGTCGCAAACTTGAATTTCTATCATCGGATCGCGACGAATGCGTTTGACTTTTCCTGCGTTGGTTTCAGTGATTACGCAGAATGTATTTGCAACGTCACTGAATTTCGCAAACCACACAGCGGTTGGCACGCGCTCACCAGAACTGCGAAATGTCACCAGTGAAACATATTTTTCATCGCCAATTTGAGGGTTCATAAGTCATAAAACTAACAGGTTCGTTTATTTATTAATTAAGGCAGAATTGGCTGTTGAACACCATCGAGTATTAATCCAGAAACATTTATACCTTCAATTTTCGCTCTTTCTAAGTTCACTTGTTTGATTATTGAAAAAGACAAATTTGCGCCTGTGAGGTTTGCTCCAGTTAGGTTTACCTCTAGCAGGTTAGATTTCGTAAAGTTTGCACCAGCCAAGTTCGCATTGTTCATTTCGGCGCCCCGAAAATTTGCGCCGACAAGAATTGAGCCAGGCATGTTCGCTGACGAAAGGTGAGCACGAGAAAGTTTTGCTCCCGTCAGATTCGCGCCTGCCAGATTGGCGTTTCGCAAGTTGGCAAGCGTGAGATTGGCTCCCGTCAAGTTTGCATCTCGAAGGTTTGCAAAAGACAGATCGGCGCGAGCTAGGTTCGCCCCGGTAAGGTTTGCACCAGTTAGATTCGCCCAAGATAGATAGGAATTAGAGAGCTTTGCGCCAACCAAATTTGCGCCTGCCAGATTGGCGTCAGGCATAATTTTGTAGCCATTGACTATTCGTGATGAATCGGTACTGACGCATGCAGTTAATGCCAATAATGACAGCAAAGCCAAGCTAAGTGCAACTCGTTTAAATGCCATTACATCCCAAGTAAAAATTCGAAAATAATTGTCGGGGAGGGGGGACTTGAACCCCCGGCCTCCTGGTCCCAAACCAGGCACGCTACCAACTGCGCCACTCCCCGGGCTTTTAATGCTACCGACTTCTGAGCCCGCGAACTGACGTCAGTAAATGTTTCACATCTTGATCATCTATATATCTTGCGATACCTGCCCGAACGACGCCTCCGCTATTTGTGAGACCAAGTCGCTCAACTATCTCCATCGCGTAAGAGTCGCCTGACCAGACTGCGATCTTTTTCGCGGCCAACTCTTGCGCAACTTGATCGGGTGTCATTGAGTCAATCGTGAACGAAACAGTCGGTGCGCGCGAAACCAAATCATGTGGGCCCCACACAGTTACTCCAGGCGTTTCAAGTAAGCCTTCGAGTAGTGGCGCAAATACGGCACTCTCAATCTCGGCGAGTTTCTGCATGTTCTCTTCAATCAAAAATCGCGCTGCGGCCTGCACTGCCGCAATACTTTCAAAATTTGGCGTGCCAGTCTCGAACTTTCGTGGCCCGGTCTCACTGGCTGCACGAACTTTGGCAACTGGCAGTGAGTTAAGCAACTCGGGTTCGATATACATCACACCTGCGTGTGGTCCATACCATTTGTATGGAGAAGTGGCGAGTACATCACAGCCAAGTTCGCGAATGTTTATTTGCTTGTGCGGTGCAAGTGCAACAGCATCAACAAAGACTCGCGCACCGTGCTTGTGGGCGAGTGAGATCGCCGTGTTTAAGTCAGGCATAGTGCCGATTAAATTTGAAGCGCCAGTAATTGCAACCCACTTGGTCTGGTCGGTGACGAGATTACTAAAAGCATCCATGTCGAGACGACCAGTTTTGGAGTCAAAAGGCGTAAGTAAATGTTTCGCGCCAGACTGTTCACAAGCAATTCGCCATGGTGAAACATTTGCCTCGTGATCAAGTTGTGTACCCACCACCGTGTCGCCAGGTTTCAATGTTCGTCCAATTGCGCGAGTAAAAGCCATTGTCATTGTCGTCATATTTGCACCGAGACAAATCCCAGAAGCGTCAGCGCCCAGAAACTCGCCAACGACTGATCGTGTTGATTCTAAAAGTGCGTCGCACGCGTCGGCTGCCGCAAAGAAACCCCCTGTGTTGGCATTTAAACCGTGCGCCGCCCACTCACTCATCGCGTTAATTGCGACATCAACCATTTGCGTGCCAGCGGGTCCGTCAAAGCGCGACCAGCCATCTCTCACTCCGGGGAAGTGATGACGCAATGAATTATTTTGCGCGTTTTGCAATTTTTGCCAAACGTTTGGCAGTCTTACCAATCGGTTCAATATTGCGCTGGTCCAGATCACCTATTTCAAGTCCGTTTGTAAAACGCACTCTGTATCGCAACCAGTTAAAACCATTGGCAAGAATAATTTTTCCCTCGCTACCGACGGGCACGCCGGTGAGTTCGACGGTCGAACGCACCGTGTCACCCATGCTTAGGTCGAGTTGATTTTGATGTGGGTTAGCCAAAGCATGGGGTTTCCAACTTTGTTGCGCACCCGAACTAGACGGAGAACTAGATGAATTAGATGTACTAGTTGAAATAGCCATAGTTACAGTTTGCCACAGATACACTGCTCGGCACTGTGAAAACGACAATTGAAGCCTTAGATGGCAATAAAATTAAACTTTCAATCGAAGTCGAAGAGACCGAATTTGAGCGCTATTTAGACGGCGCATTTCGTAAAATCTCAACTCAAATCAGAATTCCAGGGTTTCGTCAAGGTAAGGCTCCTCGCCAATTGATTGAGGCCCAAATTGGAAAAGAAGCCGCAAGGTCACAAGCGATCGAAGATGCGATACCGGCATCGCTAGCGCTTGCAGTTCGCGAACATGATCTCGACATCATCGCAACGCCTGAAGTCAATCTCACAAGTGGACAAGAAGACGGCAATGTTTTATTCGACGCCACATGCGAAGTTCGCCCTGTTGTGAATGTTGCCGGCTACGATGGCCTGCGCGTCGAACTTCCGGCCTTAGTTGCGTCGGCCGAAGACATTGAAGAAGTCGTTACTCACGAGCGCAAAAGACATGCGACGCTTGTTGATGTAGATCGCTCCGCAAAAATTGACGACCAAGTTACTCTTGATCTTGTCGGTTCGCGAGATGGCACTCCACTACCTGGTTTGAATGTTGATGACTGGCTTTATGAAGTTGGCAAGAACTGGGTTGCGGAAGATTTCGATAAAAATATCATTGGGGCAACAACCGGACAAAAACTTGAGTTCACCTCGCTTCCATCCGGAATGACCGAAACTGCAGATTTCGTCGTAACCGTCAAAAAGATTCAAGAGCAAGTGTTGCCAGAACTAAACGACGAGTGGGTAGCTGAGCACCTGGCAGAACACGAAACTATCGACGCATGGAAGTCTTCAGTGCAAACCCGCATCGAAGAATCACGTTTGAATCAGATTCGCAATACTGTTGTCGAAAAAACAACTGCAGCCCTCGCTGAGTTGGTTGAGATAGAAGCACCAGAGGCGATGGTCTCAAGCGATTTACGTGGGCGAGTGCAGAATACATTAAAGCAATTCGAATCGCAGGGCATTTCAATGGAGCAGTGGCTCTCGATTACGCAACAAACAGCCGAACAGTTTGTGGATGCGCTCAAAGAGCAATCAACTCTCGCGGTCAAAGTTGATATTGCACTGCGCGCTGTTGCGCTTGCGCAAAAACTTGATGCAACCGAAGATGATCTTGAAATGCAGTTCGAACGCATTGCTGCCCAAGTAAAAAAGAAGCCTGCAGCGATACGCAAGGCCTATGACAAGAACGATGCGATCGCCGATTTGCGGGCGCAAATCTCGAAGTCGAAGGCAATTGACTGGCTGCTTCATAATTCAAAGTTCGTTGATGATCAAGGCAATACGATCGATACGGATACGGTGCTCGGTGACCACAATCACGATGAAATTGTGACTTCTGATTCTGGCGAAATTACCTCAGATAATGATGCACAAGAACACGATCACGATTCCGATCATAAGCACTAGCCAAATAAGGCAAGCACTGTCAAATTAGTAAAGCACGAATCCGCAAAGACGTATGGTTTAACCTGCCGTTTTTAGGCCAGCTAAAGCCCACATAACTAGCCTCGTACGAACTAGCGTATTTAGTCAGAGCCAAAGAGCATCACAGTAAATAAACCTAACTAAACGAAACAAAAACTAGTCGATAGAGGTGTTTGTGGATTTTGCAAGAAACTATTACGTACCAAGCGTTACTGAAACGACAAGCCGTGGCGAACGCACGTATGACCTTTACAGTCGTCTGCTAAAAGAAAACATCATCATTCTCGGAACTCCAATTGATGACACTATTGCCAATTTGGTTTGCGCGCAGTTGATTCACCTTGAGAGTGAAAATCCTGACAAAGACATAAATATTTATATCAACAGCCCTGGTGGCGACATCTCGGCGCTGTTTGCGATTTATGACACGATGCAATTTATCAAAAATGACATAGCGACGATTTGTTTGGGTCAGGCCGCTTCGGCAGCCGCTGTTCTACTTGCTGCCGGCACCAAAGGCAAGCGCCTGGCATTGCCCCACTCACGAGTTTTGTTGCATCAGCCATATGCGCAGGTTGGTTACGCCCAAGTAACAGATCTCGAACTAGCTGCGCGTGAGATTTTGAGGATGCGTGAAATTCTCGAAGAAATTCTCTCTCAGCACACTGGCCAGCCAATTGACCGAGTGCATAAAGACACTGATCGTGACTTCGTGATGGAGGCGCAAGCCGCAAAAGACTACGGAATTATCGATGAAGTTATTTCGACTCGAGCATTCGCAGATCGTTCCGGACCAATTCGTTGAAATTTGAAACGGGGCACTGATGGCTAAGTTTGGTGATTCTGCTGAGTTAGTGAAGTGTTCATTTTGTGGCAAGTCGCAAAAGCAAGTCAAGAAACTAATCGCTGGTCCTGGTGTTTACGTTTGCAATGAATGTATTGATCTTTGTAACGAGATAATTGATGAAGAGTTAAATGATCAGGCAGAAGTAAATTTCGAGAAGCTCCCGAACCCACGAGAAATACGAGCCTTCTTGGACGAATATGTAGTTGGACAAGAAACAGCAAAAAAAGTTTTAGCAGTTGCGGTTTTTAATCACTATCGAAGAATTCAATATAAACAGAACTCGTCAACACGACGAGATGACATCGAACTTTCAAAGAGCAACATTATGTTGCTCGGGCCAACGGGCTGCGGTAAAACGCACATGGCACAAACATTGGCTCGGCTATTAAATGTTCCGTTTGCGATTGCTGATGCGACTGCACTTACAGAAGCGGGTTACGTCGGCGAAGATGTCGAAAATATTTTACTGAAACTTCTTCAAGCCGCAGACTTTGATGTCAAGAAGGCCGAATCGGGGATCGTCTACATAGATGAAATTGATAAAGTTGCGCGCAAAAGCGAGAACCCATCAATCACTCGTGATGTGTCTGGCGAAGGTGTGCAACAAGCGTTACTAAAAATTCTTGAAGGTACTGTCGCATCTGTTCCGCCTCAAGGTGGCCGCAAACATCCACATCAAGAATTCATTCAGATCGATACGACCAATGTCTTGTTCATTTGTGGTGGTGCGTTTGCTGGTTTGGATCAAATTATTGCTTCTCGCATCGGACAAAAGGGCGTCGGCTTTCACGCACAAGTCAAATCGAAGTCAGAGAAAGATCCCGGAGAGTTATTTGCGCAGGTACTTCCTGAAGATTTACTTAAATTTGGAATGATTCCAGAGTTTGTTGGACGTTTACCTATGATCGGCGCAGTGAATAGTTTGGATCGTTCAGCTCTTATCAAAATTCTTACAGAACCGAAAAATGCGTTATTGAAGCAATACCAAAAGTTTTTTGAATTTGAAGATGTTGAACTTGAGTTCACTGTTGAGGCATTAGAAGCGGTTGCCGACCAAGCGTTATTGCGAGGCACAGGTGCTCGTGGACTACGCTCAATTCTTGAAGAAGTTTTGCTTGAGACTATGTACGAGCTGCCTGGCCGTACCGATATCGCAAAAGTAGTCATAGATTTAGGAGCAGTGAACAAAACATCCGCTCCTTCTTTTGTTGCAAAATCGACCCCGGCAGTTCGCCAGCGTCGCGCTGCTTCTTAAATCAATCTAGATTACGCTCGTGCAATATTCAGCTGCGTTGCGTTATCTCGACGAACGTTCAAACTATGAGCGAACCGGACGCGTTGATTCACCGTCAATCGAAAATATCGAACGGCTGATGGATGCGATTGCAAATCCGCAACATGCCTACAGATCAATACACATAACGGGCACAAATGGAAAGGGCTCAACGGCGCAGATCACAACAAAACTATTGATGGCGCATGGTTTGCGTGTCGGAACTTATTCGAGTCCACACTTGGATCGAATCAATGACCGAATCTGCATAAATGGCGAGCCAATCAGTGACGAAGATTTTGGTTTGCAGGTTGGCGCAATTTCTGATCTTGAGATAATTTCTGGAGTTCGCCCAAGCTTTTTCGAAATAATGACGGCCGCGATGTTTCGTTGGTTTGCTGATGAGGCTGTTGATGTTGCGGTTGTTGAAGTTGGAATGCTTGGTCGTTGGGATGCGACAAATGTGATTAATTCGGATGTTGCAGTAATAACGAACATCGCACTCGATCACACCGAATATGCCGGGCCGACAGTCAAGCATATTGCAGCAGAAAAAGCGGGAATCATTAAGCCGTCGAGCATCGTTGTCCTCGGTGAGACAGATGAAATTTTGCGTGAGATATTTCTTGAAAGGCCAGCGCACGCACAAATTAGTCGGGGCGATGACTTTAGTTGTGAAGATAATCGTCTAGCAGTCGGTGGGCGACTGATCACGGTGCGCACGCCGCGCACGATCTATGAAGATGTGCTTGTGCCGTTGCACGGTGAACATCAAGGCGATAACGCATCACTTGCGATTTGTGCAGTTGAAGCATTTTTTGATTCAATTATTGACCCAGATATTTTGACTGATGCAATGCAAAGCGTAGTGATGCCTGGCAGATTTGAAGTACTCGGCCATCAACCCCTCGTAATTCTTGATGGCGCCCACAATCCGGCTGGTGCAAAAGTTTGTGCTGAAGTTTTCTTTGAAGACTTCAATATGAGTGGGCGCAAGATTCTCGTAACTGGTGCACTTCGAAGTCGAGACCCAGATGAGTTACTTACAGCGTTTCGAGCGACAGAGTTTGACGTCGTAATTACCTGCACTCCGCCGTCACCTCGTGGTTTGCCTGCAAACGAAATGGCTGAGGTTGCGCGACGAGTCGGTTGCGATGAGGTTATCGTGGCGCAAACAGTACAGTCCGCTTGTGAAACTGCTCTGAAACTTGCACAACCTCAAGATGCTGTGCTCGTTGCTGGGTCTCTGTATATTGTTAGTGCTGCTCGGCCATTTCTCTTGCGGAGAGCCACAAAGCATCTATAGCGTGCGAGCCACTCGAACATCCTTTAGCCTTAAGGCATGTCAAATCGCACACTTGTTCTTTTAAAGCCTGACGCTGTTGAGCGTGGCCTAATCGGTGAAATTCTCGGACGTTTCGAAGCCAAAGGTTTGGTTATCTCGTCGATGCAAATGCGTACTTTGGATAAAGATATTCTTGCTCGCCACTATCAAGAGCATCAAGGTAAGGGCTTCTACGCCGAGTTAGTTTCGTTTATGTCGCGAGGTCCCATTGTCGCTCTTGCGCTTTCAGGTCCGCAAGATACATGGGAGATAGTTAGATCAATGATGGGTGCGACTAATCCGCGGGCGGCTGCACCTGGCACAATTCGTGGAGATCTCGGAACCTTATTCACCGAAAATCTCGTGCATGGTAGCGACTCGGCAGAGTCAGCTGCTAGAGAGTTGGAGATATTTTTCCCAGGTAGCGAGAAGAAAATTTCCTAAAATGGCGGGAGGAAATCCTCTCTCGATGAGTAGAGCAATCGCAGTAGATTTAGGCACTGCGAACATTCTGATATTTGTCAAAGGTCAAGGTCTCGTACTGAACGAACCAACTATGGTGGCGGTTGATAACCGCAGTGGCTTAGTAGTAGCAGTTGGCCATGAAGCAAAGCGGATGCGAGGGCGTACTCCAAAAAACATCAGGCTCGTGCGGCCAGTTAAAGATGGCGTGATTGTCGATTTTGATCTGTGTGAGCAAATGTTTAGACAGTTTCTTCAACGTGTTTTGACAAGTCGATGGGGCAAACCAACAGTACTTGTCGTTGTCCCATCAGAAATTACAGGTATTGAGCGTCGCGCATTTAAAGATGCCGCTGAGTTTGCTGGTGCCAGACGGCCGGTTGAAGTCATTGAAAAGACAATGGCCGCGGCAATCGGCTTACGTTTGTCGATTTACGAACCCAGTGCAAACTTGGTAGTTGTCATCGGTGGTGGTACCACTGAAGTTGCTGTTATTTCTCTCGGGGGCATTGTCACTGAGAATTCGGTGCGTATCGGTGGTGATGAGTTAAATAATATAATTATCGCCGGATTTAAGAGAATTTTTAATTTAGATATTGGAGAAAATACGGCAGAAGAAGTAAAGATTCATCTGGGCTCAGCGTGGCCACTTGCCCAAGAAATTGTTGGCGACGTTGGTGGGCGCGATATTACAACGGGTTTACCGCGCACACAAGAAGTGACAACTGAACAAATTAGAGAGATTCTTGATGATGGTGTGAACAAGGTTATTGATGCGATTAAGAAAACTCTTGAACGAACACCACCCGAATTAGCATCCGACGTGATTAGTAATGGTATGTATATCGTTGGGGGAAGTGCCCTGCTTGCAGGTCTAGGGGAGCGCATTACTCATGAAACCGGAATTCAGGCATTTATCTCACCAGAACCTCTACTGACGGTGATTATTGGAGCTGGATATTCGCTTGACAATCTTGGTGCAATTAAAGGATCATCACCTCAAGGCGAAGACTAGACAAGGTGAAGAGTAGAGCGAAAGGTCTCTCGTTTAATGGCGTCTAAAAACACCACTCGACGTCGAGCAATTATCTTGTTGACGTTGACTTCAATCATGTTGGTCACGCTTGATCTGCAAGATTCACCTAAAGTTGCGGGCTTAAGATCACTCTTTGGAACTCTGTTTTACCCAGTTGAGGGTGTTGCCAGGGTGATTACGCGTCCTGTTGGAAACGCATGGTACGGAGTGACGAATTACAACAAGTTATTAGACGAGAATTCGCTGCTTAGGCAACAGGTCGCACAGCAAGAAGGTGCCACGGTCGCGGCCGCCGCATCAGTTCGATTGTCGCAAGAATTGCTTGCTTTAAACGGGCTACCTACTTTGGCCGGTATCAACGCAGTTACGGCACAAGTTATCGGAGAGTCACCAACGAGTTTTTCGCAAAAAATTGAAATCAATCAAGGTACTGATAGCGGTATACGGGTTGGTATGCCGGTTCTGAATGCCGCCGGACTCATCGGAAGAATCACAAAAGTGTTCGCTAACCGTTCGTTCGTGATGCTGATTACCGACCCAGATTTTTCGATATCTGTAAAAGTAGTCAGCACTGGGCGAAAGACAACTGAGTCAACTGTGCGAGGTATTACCAGTGTTACGACTTCTACTGCGGTGCCTCTTGAACCTATTTCAAACACTCCCGACGCAGAGACTACAACTACTACAACTACGACGATCCCGATTGCCGGGTTTACAGCTGTTGTGACAACATTGCCCTCTACTCCACAAGGATTGACTTCGATCACTGTCCCGTTGCCGAGTGATCTTGACGTTCGAGAAACAGGGGTTATCCAAGGTAATGGTCCGACGCGTCAGCCAACCGTGAGATTTATCGATAACTCCTTGCGGTTTGGTTCGATAGAGGCGGGTGTACCGATTGTTACAGCCGGTGGTTCACGCAGCCTTGCACCACCTGACGTTCTAATTGGTGTCGTGTCTCGTGTTGTTGAGAGAGTTGGCTCTGCTGGTCCGTTACTTGAAATTGAAATCGCTGCGGAGTTAACGAATTTATCGTTCGTGCGTATTTTGCTCTATCAACCAATCACTGAAAAGAAATCTCCTTGAACCGACTTTTAATAGTGCTGGCAAGTCGTTGGACTCGATTGATTCTCGTGCTTCTCGTCGTTCTGGCTCTTCAGACAACTTTGTTTAAAGAACTTCGACCATTCGGCGTCGCGGGACAAGTCATGCTCCTTTTCGTAATTTGCGCCGGAATTCAGTTTGGTGTCAGCATTGGCGCAATTGTCGGATTGATCGCGGGACTAATGTTTGATTTTGTAGTTTCAACTCCTGCGGGTTTAGGCTCAATTGCACTTGGTATTACGGGAGCAACTGCCGGGTTGTATTTACGTTTTTTTCCAAATCCAATTTGGTGGTTACGTCTTGTTTCAATCGGGTTTGTTTCAATCATTGGAGAAATCTATATATTAATCGCCCAGGCAATGATTGGTTTAGGTGTCGTACTAGAGTTCCGTCTGATCAAGATTATTGCGGTGGTGACAGTTATCAATGTTTGTCTAACTCCTGGATTTTTGTTGATCACGCGCTGGACGCTAAGCGAGCGAAAGAAAGATAGATAATGTCTACCCAAATAGATGGTCGCGCGCCGAAGCGACTGCTTATTTTAGGTTTTGTAGGGATCGCCATGTTCAGCATTTTGGGAGCGCGACTTTGGTTTTTGCAGGCAGTTGCATCTCGAGATGTTGAGGTGATCATCGGTAAAGTGCGATCAAGAACAATTAATTTATTGCCTGAACGTGGTCGGATTTTCGATTCGGCAGGAAGAGTAATCGCCGATAATCGGCGAACGCTTGTTGTCACAATTGATCACTCTGTGGTGCGAAAATCTGCGCAGAGAGACGAGTTGGCACAACGTCTTTCAGGTCCGCTCGATCTTCCCGTAGAGGTACTGATCAAGCGAATGCTTGACGAGCGCTATGGCCCATTTGAGGCGATTCCTTTGCGCGAAGGTGTGTCAGAAGAACTGGCGCTTTATCTAATGGAGCGCGTTGAGGACTATCCCGGAATTTTTGTTCGCGAAGAATGGCGACGAAATTATCCATACGGTGCTTTGGGTGGTCATGTTTTGGGTTACATGGGGGCCATTCTTAAAGGTGACTTGCTGTACTACAAATCAATTGGCTACGACCCCAATGAAAGAGTCGGTCAATACGGCGTCGAGGAGAGTTATGAAACGCTATTGCGTGGGACGCCAGGTTACGTTCGATATGAAGTTGATGCTGTCGGCACAATTCTTAAACTTGTCGAGCGAGTTGAGCCAGTCACGGGAAATGATTTACAACTTTCAATTGATTTAGACGTGCAGCAATTCGCAGAGCAAGCGCTTGAAACGCAATTGCTGGTACGTCGTCGTGTTGAAGCAGGACAAGTAAAGATGCGCGACGGTACTCCTGATCCTCGTTACGAAGAAATTAACTATTACAAAGCACCAGCCGGATCAGTAGTAGTGATGAATCACAATAATGGACGAGTGATTGCCATGGCATCGTATCCAAGGTTTGATTTACGATGGTTTGACGGAGGATTACCTAAAGACAAGTTTTCGCAATTGTTTCCGAGAACTGACGATCCAGACTTATCGATACTTGTAAATCGCGCAATATCCGGTCGATATAACGTCGGGTCATCTTTTAAGCCACTCGTCGCATACGCTGCGCTTGCAACCGGGCAGTTGCCCAACGGCGATAAATATACATTTGAAGACCGAGGCACTTACAAACTTGAGAGCATCCCTGAAGAAAAGTGTCAAGACGGTGTTAAATGCGTTTTCAGAAATGCAATTTGTCTTTCAACTGGTTATCCCTGCCGTTACGGCAAGGTGAATGTTGAGGCAGCCTTAGCAGTTTCAAGCGATGCATTTTTTTATAAAATCGGAGAACAAATTCTCACAGAGCGCGGTTATGCGCCTGTTTTAGAACAAGAGGTTCGAAAATTCGGTCTCGGATCTCCGACAAATATTGATTTGCCATATGAATACTCGGGCACGATTCCGAGTAAAGAATTAAAAAAGCGGCTGGCGAATATGGGAGTCATCACTCAAGAAGCCGGTGAAGCGTATTACGTCGGGGATCAAATTCTATTTGCGATTGGTCAGGGTTTATTGTCGGTCACGCCATTGCAAATGACTCTTGCATATTCGGCAATCGCAAATAGCGGTCGCGTTTATGAGCCCCGAGTCGCTGTTTCGTTACTTGCCCCAGGAACCCTAGATGCGCGGCCGGGTTTTGCCGATTTTACGACAACTCAAGTTGTTAAAAACTTGGCGCCAATTTCTCCAAAACGACGAATTGATATGACAGAAAGAATCAGAGAGCCGATAGTTAAAGGTATGGCGCGAGCGATAACCGGGCCTGGTGTCACATTTGATTATTATCACAAGACAACAGGCGAGAATCTATTTAGCAACTACAACTATGCAGCGTTGCCAATCGCCGGAAAGACCGGAACAGCACAGGGTTTTAATAACTTGCCATGGAACGACTCTTCAGCATTCGGGGCCTTTAGTTTGGATTCAAATCATCCGTATACGGTTTATGCGTACTTAGAAAAATCTGGTTACGGTTCTCAAGCAGCGGCGCCCGTGGTTAAGTGTATTTTCACCGCTCTCAATGGCGGGTACAAATATGACACCGTTTTGCCGGCTGACCCATTAGATAAAGCCAGCAATATTGTTGCTCTACCAGTTCGGTTGCGTAACCCACTTTGTCTTGTCAGTGGTGCATCGGATATTCGCGAGTAGCAATGTCAAGATTTATACCTCAAATCAAAAACTCTCAATGGTTCAAGCAGACTTACGACGCTGCCTCAGTATGGAAGAATATTGACTTAATTTTATTGGCCGCAGTGACTTTGCAGAGCATCTATGGTTTATTCACCGTTTACTCAGCGACGAGACAGCGACTCTTGAACCAAGGATTCGACCAGTATTTCTATGTACAACGTCAGGTTCTTTTTGTTCTGTTTGCTGCAGCCTTGATGTTTGTGGTTATGGCTCTCGGGCATGATTTGATTCGTGAACGCGGGGTGTATTTGTATGCAGGCTCAATCTTTTTGCTTGTTCTTGTTCTTGTAATCGGTGCGGTGAGCAGCGGCGCGAGATTATCTTTTGACTTGGGCCCTATTTCGGTTCAACCCGCAGAACTAGTGAAAGTTACAGTTTTGATTTTGATCGCAGCGTACACGTCTGATGCGGCTCGAGACCAAATTAATTATCACGAACTGGTCGTTGCGGTCTTGATTTTATCTGTTCCATTTATTCTTATTTTGGCACAACCTGACCTAGGTTCGGCAACAGTCCTTGTCGCAGGAGTAGTTGGTATTTTGTTACTTTCTGGTGCCAAACGTTTATGGGTTATAATGTTTACGCTTTTGGCGACGTTTTCGGCCATTACTTTTGCGCTTTCGGGCATCATCGACAAATATCAAACAAGAAGATTTGATGCGTGGCTAAATCAAGACTCAAATGAACCTTCGCTGCAGAGAATTGTTTTACAGGTGCGCTTTGCTAAGCGTGCAGTTTCGAGTGGAGGTTTTTTCGGTAAAGGTTACCTGCAAGGGCCACTGACGAATGGAGCGTTTATCCCTGTTCAATTTCAAGATTTCCCATTTTCTGCAATCGGTGAACAGTTCGGAATGCTAGGTGGCTTCGTAGTTCTAGCCACTTTTGCGGTTATCTGTTGGCGGGTTTGGGTGATTGCGAAGTTGTCGCGAAATCGATTTGACCGACTCCTGGCAACTGGTTACTTTACGATGTTGTTATTCCAGGTTTTTCAGAATATTGGCATGACGCTTGGGGTGACACCTGTGAGCGGTCTGCCCCTTCCATTCATATCGTATGGAGGGTCACATCTGGCTTCAAGTGGGCTGTTGATGGGTTTGATGCAGAGCATTTACATGCGTCGTTTGCGATAATTTAACATCCGTCTGACACTGATGGCTGGGCAGTAGCCTGTAGCCACGGGGTGCGAACCCCACCAGTTCGATTTTCGCGAGTTAAGTGCGCTCAGTCTCCTGAGTTAGTGCGAATGCGTGATTGGCGAAACCGCTCGGCGGTCTTCGTTTCATAAGATTTAGAAGGAAATGTAGATGAGTTACCCAGAGTTACCAGAACACTCAAGAGAAGGTCGATTAGTTTCACCTGAAGCCGCCGACGCGGCGCTTGTGCGAAAACCACAAATTGGCGACACGCGACCTGCGCCCGTTCAACCAGTTGTACCGGGTGCCGAAGTTGAATCAAACGGCTCAAAGAGAATTGGTCTGACAAAGCGTGGGCGCCAGAAACCCAATAGCTCTTCGTCAGAAGGTTCAGATGCGGGCGAAAGTCAAGATGGCGAAAAATCGGTTCGGCGCAATCGTCGCGGGGGTCGTAATCGCCGTCGCCGACCAGGTAGCGATAATACTCGCTCAAAATCTGTATCGACGGTCGAAACTGATGCTGAATTAATTGAACGACGTCGCGGTAAAGAACGTAACGGTCGACCATTAGGTCGCTACATGATGGTCGTTCAGGTTCGAAAAGACTTTACTCAAGTTGCGATGCTTGAAGGTCGAAGTTTGATCGAGCACTATGTCAGTCGCCCAGCCGATGACAGCGAGCAAATTCACGGCAATATTTATTTGGGTCGTGTGCAAAATGTGTTACCAGGCATGGAAGCCGCATTCGTTGATATTGGTACACCGAAAAACGCCGTGTTATATCGAGGTGATGTTCAGTTTGACAAAGAAGATGTGGTTGAGCAAGGCCCCGAGCCAAGAATCGAACACGTATTGCAAGCTCGTCAACTTATTTTGTGTCAGGTTACGAAAAACCCAATCGGCGCAAAGGGTGGTCGTCTTACCCAAGAGGTTTCACTACCAGGTCGGTTTGTCGTGTTGATCCCAGATTCGCGCACTTACGGAATCTCTAAACGATTGCCAGACGACGAACGTCGTCGATTGCGTTCAATATTAGATCGCGTCAAACCAGAAGAACACGGGATCATCGTTCGTACAGCAGCCGAAAACGCGACCGAGTACGAACTTCGAACCGATATGACGAGATTGCTCGCGCTATGGGAAGAAATCAAAGAGAGATCCAAAAAGTCAAGCGGTCCGACATTGTTGTACCGAGAGCCACCATTAGCAGTGCGTGTCATCCGTGAAGAATTCAGCAGTGACTATCGCGGAATCATTATTGATGAGCCAGAACTATACGAAGAAGTGCGCCAATACATTGGCGACTTCAACCCTGAATTCCTGGATCGTGTTGAGTTTTACGACACCAATGCCCAAGGTTTGTCACTTTTTGAAAACCAACATGTTCACGAGCAGATTCATAAGGCTCTTGACATTAAGGTCTGGCTACCGTCGGGTGGGTCGCTCGTAATTGAGCACACTGAGGCGTTGACTGTGATTGACGTGAACACGGGTAAAAATGTCGGCAAAACAAACCTTGAAGAAACAGTGTTTACCAATAATCTTGAAGCGGCTGATGAAATCGCACGACAATTGCGACTTCGTGACATCGGTGGAATCATTGTTATCGACTTCATCGACATGGAGATCCGTGAGAATCGACGCAAAGTTTTGGATCGGTTTAAAAATTCTCTTTCGCGTGACAAAACCCGTACCCAGGTATTCGACATCTCTGAACTTGGCCTTGTTGAAATGACACGAAAACGAATAGGTGAGGGTCTGTTGACCAATTTCGTAGACTCATGCCCGACATGCCAAGGTCGTGGCGTGATCGTCGATCACTCGATGCTCGACTAGTTGAACGAACAATAGAAAATGATACAAAACACAGAATCTACTAATAAAACAACGCAACTTCAGTTATTACGCAGATAGGATCGGGTTTCAATATGTACGCAATCATCGCCTCAGGTGGAAAACAAGAAAAGGTCGCTGAAGGACAACAAGTTCAAGTTGAGCTTCTAGGTGTCGCTACGGGCGCTGAAGTTTCGTTTACGCCAGTCATGCTCGTTGACGGCGAGACTGTGCTTGCAACACCTGCTCAACTTGCCAAGGCCTCGGTCAAGGGTAAAGTGCTGGGCGAAGTAGCTGGTAAAAAAATTGATGGTTTTATGTACAAGCGTCGAACTAATCAGCGACGTCGCTTCGGCCATCGCCAACGCTATAGCCTTGTTGAAATTACATCGATTGCGAAAGGCTAACTAATGTCAAAAACCAAAGGTGGCGGTTCTACACGAAACGGCCGCGACTCAAACTCTCAAAGACTTGGCGTAAAAGTGTTCGACGGAACATTGATTAACGCTGGCACAATTCTTATTCGCCAACGCGGAACAAAAGTTCATCCTGGCAAAAATGTTGGCAAGGGTAGCGATGACACATTGTTCGCACTCGTGCACGGCAATGTAAAGTTCGCAGAACGTCGTGGCCGCAAAGTGGTCGACGTTAACCCAGCATCTAACTAACTAACTAACTAGTCAACTAGTTAGCGCGTCGCGAATCATCGCGACAAAACGGTTGCGGTCGACGCGCAGAACTACACGACAGCTTTTGTTTCTGCCAAGTACCTCTAGATGATCAACTACGGTTTGCCCTCGGGTGTCACCATCGCCAAGATGAACACGAACATACTTCTGAATTTCAGAAATCGACATTGACGATTCGATAGCCACGCTCATTGTGATTGGGTCTGGCAAATCAAATCCATCAAGTTTTGTTTCTGTGCGGCAAAATTCTCTAACTTGACGTTGAATCGACATTGCGAATTTACCAAGATCACTCAATTGGCTAAATTCGGCGGCGAGCTCGTCGGAGATCACTGCATCGGCAACCGATACATCCCAGCCGACCATCTCAAGTGGCAACTCTGAGTCAAAAACGATTCGTGCTGATTCTGGGTCAGCCCAAACATTGAATTCGGATGCGACAGTAACGTTGCCAGGTAAAACGCCGGTACCTCCCATGATCACACAACGTCTGACCCATTTGGCAAACTCGGGCTCAATTGACAAAGCCAATGCAATATTTGTTAGTGGTCCGAGAGTTACGAGATCAATTTCTCCTGGAGCAGATCGAAAGGTTTCAATTATTTGGCGAACTGCGTCATGAGATGTCGGTATTCGACCACTTAGCTTGAGACCTATATCGCCCATACCATCTGTGCCATGGACATTTTGTGCAGATGCAAAGGATCTCACAAGTGGTTTAATTGCGCCCACATGAACCGGAACTTTCGCTTGACACATCTCGATTGTGTACAACGCTGCTTGAACGCCTAGGTCTATCGGCACATTGCCAGCAACTATTGAAATACCGATCACATTTGTTGTCGGGCTTTTTAATGCAAGAATTAACGCAACTGCGTCGTCAGATGCCGTGTCTGTATCGATCCACATTTTTTGTTTTGAAATAGTTTGAGTCATGCGAAAGCCACTCTAAAGGCTAAATCCCGATTCCTTGTGGTAATTGCGATTCTTGCCAACCGAGCAGACTGATGCCCTGGCGACATGCGAAACGATCTGTCATTCCGCCAACGTATGTGACTGCAAGTTTTGTTGCTTCGGCACTACGTGCATCAAATAGCTCTCGTTCGAACGGCGCGTACATCAATTTGGGATTAATCACGTAATGCTCAACGAGAGCGCGTAAAAGTCGTACAACTGATTCGGCTTGTGCGCGTGACTCGCGGCGCATATAAATATTTTCGTAGTTGAATTTTCTAAATGTAGCTAATGCATCGGCACATTTTGAAGTCATTGCAATTCGACCAGTTGTCGCAGTGGCTTCGATCATCGCGCCGATGAAGGTTCGAAGTTGTTGATCACGCTGCACGCCACACGTCTCGCGCACCTCTTGTGGTAGTTGTTCGCTGGTGACAACGCCCGCAGCCACAGCATCTTCGAAATCATGGCAAACATATGCGATTCGATCTGCCCATGACACCACTTCACCTTCTGGCGTCGTGGGTGCGGGCCGTGACCATGAGTGATTTCGAATTCCGTCTAGGGTTTCGCTGCACAAGTTGAGCGGCACAAGTGTTACGTCTGCGCCCCAGACAGCGTGGTCGTAGCCACCATCAATAAATACTGACAGTGCATCTTCGCTGGCGTGCCCACCTGGGCCATGTCCGCAGTCATGCCCGAGTGCGATCGCCTCTGTCAACGCAACGTTTAAACCGATAGCCCGTGAGACAGAACTAGCAACTTGAGCAACTTCAAGCGCATGGGTGAGTCGGGTGCGTTGATGATCTTGTGGAAACACGAACACCTGAGTTTTGCCAGCCAACCGTCTAAATGATGATGCATGCAAGATTCGGTCTCGGTCACGTTCGAAACATGTGCGAAACTTGTCGGGCTGTTCTGAAATCGCGCGGTTGCCAGCACCGAAACTTCGGGTCGCGTGAACCGACAAAGTTTTTTCTTCTCGATCTTCGCGCTTGAGCCGTTCAACTAATCCGGTGCTGCCTGTGCCTGCCCACGAATCAGAATGAGCGAGCCGTATGTCAGCCGCGTCAACCGAAGCGTGCCCATGCATAGTTTTTGCCCAAGACTCGCTAACCGGTTGGGGTGTTACTTCTTCTGCCATCGCACAACCTTAGGCATAGGGTGAGTCATTGGTCGTGCTTGTAGCCTTGAATAGCCCGGTTCTTGCGAATGGTTAGATCCGGCAGACTCAAATTGGAGACTAATGAGTGCGTTTGTCGACGAAGCACAACTTAATGTTCGTGGCGGTGATGGCGGTAGTGGCTGTGTAAGTTTTCGTCGCGAAGGTCCAGTTGTCAATGGCGGACCAAACGGTGGCGATGGTGGAAATGGTGGTTCTGTTTGGCTTGTGGCTGATCGAAATGTTGCGAGTTTGCTGGCTTTTCGCGATCACCCTCATCGTCGTGCACAGGATGGTGTATCTGGCATGGGAAAGGATTTACACGGGCGTCGCGGTGAAGAATTATTGATCAGTGTTCCAGAGGGCACTGTAGTTAAAGATATGTATACGGGCGACTCACTTGCCGATCTCGTGCAGCACGGTTCGCGCTGGTTGGCAGCGCAAGGCGGCGAAGGTGGTCGTGGCAATGCACGATTTTTATCAAATCGTCGTCGCGCACCAAAATTTGCCGAACAGGGTGAGCACGGTTTTGAACGCTGGCTGAAACTTGAGATGAAACTTATGGCCGATGTCGCACTCGTTGGATTTCCAAATGCCGGAAAGAGCACGTTCATTAGTTCTGTTTCGGCGGCCAAGCCAAAGATTGCCAATTATCCATTTACAACACTCGAGCCACACCTTGGCGTTGTGCGGTTAAACAATACGACCGAGTTCGTGATCGCAGACATTCCAGGAATCATCGAAGGCGCTAGCGAAGGCAAAGGTCTCGGCGATCAGTTTCTTCGCCATATTGAGCGAGCTCGTGTTTTATGTGTTCTCGTCGATTTAGTTTCAATGGAAGAGATTTCGCCAAAAGAACAAGAAGAAGTTTTACTGCGCGAACTTAAGGCATATCAACCAGAACTTTTAGATCGTCCGAGATTGGTAATTGCCACAAAAACAGATTCAGCACCTGGCGAAGTTATTGATGCATGGAGAGGCGACAAGATGTCTGCTGTTACTGGTGACGGCGTGCGTGAAGTCTTAAATAAACTTGCTGTACTTGTTGCTGATGCTCGTACGACAGAACCACCACCACAAGGCCCTGTTACATTCCGCCCGGAGCCACAGGGCACCCGTGTAGAGCGGATCAGCGCCAATGAATTTCGCCTACATGGACGTGATATCGAGCGATCTATCGCCCTCAACGATGTGACTAATGCCGATGCGCTTAACTACATTGACGATCGAATGGGTCGGCTCGGCGTGCCGAGATTATTGGCACGCGCTGGTGCGACGCAAGGTGCTGTTATTTGGATCGGTACATTTTCGTTCAACTACACACCTGAGTAGTTGAGATGCGTGTCGTTGTAAAAATTGGTACATCTTCGATCACTACCAGTGAAGGCAATATCAACTCGTCTGCAGTCAGTGCATTGTGTGACGAAGTCGCAACTTTGCGAAAGTTGAATCACGAAGTCTTGATTGTCACCTCTGGCGCTGTTGCGGGTGGTGTTGCTGCGCTCAAACTTAGTCAAAGACCAACCGATATGTTGACTCTGCAAGCACTTGCTGCAGCAGGACAAAGCCGATTGATGCAAGAATACAACGTACAACTTGATCGTCATCAGCTAGTTAGTGCGCAGGTATTGCTCGTACCAAATGACTTCATCGATCGGGATCAATATTTGCACGCTCGTCAGACTCTTGTACGGCTACTTGAGTTGGGTTGCGTACCAGTCATAAATGAAAATGACGCGATTGCTAGTGACGAGATTCGTTTTGGAGACAACGATCGAATTGCGGCACTTGTTGCCCACAGTGTTTCGGCAGATGTCTTGATTCTTCTTACCGACCTCAAAGGTTTATTTACTGCTGACCCGAGCGTTGACTCGAAGGCAACTTTTATTGAAACTGTTGAAGCCGATGACGAGTTACTTTCTGTACGCGCCGGTAGTTCGATCAACACGCGAGGTAGCGGTGGCATGGCGTCAAAACTGGCAGCGGCGCGAATTGCCTCATGGTCAGGCGTGCGCACGGTCATCGCTTCGGCCAAACGGCCAAATGTGGTGATTGATGCATTGAACAAGGTTGCAGATGCAGGCACGCAGTTTTTGCCGCGCAAACGCGAACTAACTGCCCGCAAGTTATGGATTGCCTTTGCCGCTCAACCAACTGGCTCGGTCACAGTTGACGAAGGTGCGCGAGATGCCCTTATCCAAAAAACTGTTTCACTTTTGCACGCTGGGGTTACTGAAGTGACAGGTGATTTTGATATTGGTGACACGATAGAAGTTAAAGATAATCGTGGTGTTGTTTTTGCTCGCGGAATGTCGGGGGTAACTGCGATGCAGGCCGGCGCAAGTTCTGGTAGGCATAGTCGTGATCTAGCTGACGGTGTGGCTCAAGAGGTGATCCACCGCGATGACCTCGTGGTCTTGATCGGCTAGTTATCTAACTGCGATGTAATAATTTTCGCACTTCGCTGACTTGAAACAAGTAAAGCATCGCAACATAAATAGTTACTCCGATTAGTGACCCGCTAAAAACCTGTATTGCTGCGTTGAGCCCAACCGCCGAATCGTGATTAGCAAACAACATTGAGCCCAATTGGACGCAAATTGCCATAACGCCGGCGCTAATCAATATTGGTGTTAATCCAGCAAGCACTGATTGCGCGCTAAAGCCACGCGATTTTCGTTGCATCATCAACAATGCAATTATTGCAGAAATCAAATACGCGAGCGAGAATGCCAAACCTAAACCTAAGACGTCAAAGTGATCAACTAACAAAACTGCAAATACTATGTTTAAAAAATTTTCAAATAGGTTGATCCAAAATGGGGTTCGAGTGTCATTGTTGGCATAGAAGCCTCGCAATACAAAGAGGTATATAGAGAAGCCAGCCAGACCAATGGCTAATCCAGATAACGCGCGCGCCGTGTTTTGGGTCGCTGATGAATTGAAATTGCCATGTTGTAACAACATTGCAACCAGCGGTCGAGCGAGCACGAACATCCCAAGTGCTGCGGGGATTGTCACGAGCGCAGTCAGTCGAACTCCAGAGATAAATTTTTGATGAAATTTAGCAGTGTCGAGACTCGCAGCAGCTCGAGCAAGGTCAGGCACAAATGTCGTCGCTATTGAAACTGCGAGCAGCCCGTGGGGTAGTGAGAAAAAGGTGTAGGCCTTTGAATACGCATCAACGTTTCCGCTGCCGGGGTTAGCGAGATTTTTTATTACAATTAAAGAAATTTGATTCGCGACAACATAGCCCACGGCCCACCCCGAAAGCTTTAGTAACCTTTTGACGGCTGGATTATTCAAATCTAAGTTCCACTTAAGTTTCAATCCGCTACGCGAGAGAGCGATCACCATAAACAAAGTCATCGCAATGATCCCAGATGTTGAACCAAGACCTAAAAGCAATTGCAGCGAGTGATTTGTTGCAGCTTCACCGATCGTCGGTGGTTTCATTGAAGTAACGCGGGGGATAGCCAAAAGGCTTAGAATAGTTACACAGTTGGCAATAACGGGTGTCCATGCGGCCGCAAAGAATCGCCGCTTTGAGTTCAAAATTGCACTCGCGATTGCTGTCAAGCCATAGAAAAATATTTGTACAACGAAAAGTCTCGTCAAATTTGTTCCTGTAGATCTGAACAGCGCAATATCGATGTCGCCAGCGGGATTCAGAGAAAAGACATGAAAGATTAATGGCGATGCAAAAAATGCCAGAATAGTGATTGCGGTTAAAGCTAAAACTGCGACGCTAGAAATGGCGTTGACAGCATCGTCATCACCGTCTTGTAAATATCGGCTGAATAGCGGCACCAAAGACGCTGCTAAAACTCCGCCGAGTAAAAGTTCGTAAACCAGGTTGGGCGCGTTATTTGCCGCATCGTAAGCATCCGCTAAGGCAGTTTGTCCGATCATCGCACCGAAAACGATTATGCGAATCAGACCAGTCACGCGACTAAGCGCTGTGCCACAAGCCACGATCAGGTTCGCACGCCAAAGTGTTTGACTGCCTTCGGGCGTTGCCATTGTGGTTAATCGTATTGCGAATTCTCGCCTGGTTGCGCTTCGTTGTGGTGAGCCCGAACCGCTAGGGTTGTGCGGGTGAAACCACGATTTAACGATGTAGCTACCGTGCGTAGCGGGCTTAAGAAGGTCAATTATCTTGCAGACGACGGAATCGCCGGTGTTGTGTTCTTGGCTGATCGTCTCGGCAAACCAGTACTGATAGAAGGGCCAGCTGGTACGGGCAAGACTCAACTCGCTAAGAGTGTCGCCGAGCTAACTGGCGCACGTTTGATTCGCTTGCAGTGTTATGAAGGTCTTGATGAGTCAAAGGCACTCTACGAGTGGAACTATAAAAAGCAGTTGCTTCGTATTCAAGCCGATAAAAATAGCGATTCTTGGAGTGAAGTCCATGATGATATTTTTAGCAGCGAATTTTTGTTGGCTCGACCTTTGCTCGAGGCAATTACAAGTGAAGAACCAGTGGTTTTGCTGATCGATGAAGTTGATCGAGTTGAACTTGAAACCGAAGCGCTGTTGCTCGAGATTCTTTCCGAGTACCAAGTTTCGATTCCAGAGTTGGGCACGATAACTGCCAAGCAGATCCCGCTTGTCTTTTTGACTTCAAATAACACCCGTGAGTTGTCAGAAGCGCTGAAGCGTCGTTGTCTGTATCTACACGTTGATTATCCAGATCTCGAGCGCGAAAAAGAAATTGTGCTGAATAAGGTTCCGGATATCAGCGAAAATTTGGCCGATCAAATTGCGCGTATAGTTCGGAGTATTCGTCAACTTGATCTGAAGAAGGCCCCGTCTGTGAGTGAGACTCTTGATTGGGCAAGGACTTTGATGTTGCTTGGGATAGAGACAATCGACGCTCAAGAAGCAAAAGAAACTTTGCACATTCTTCTTAAATATCAGACAGACATAGCAAAAGCAGCCAAAGAACTCTCCGTTACCAAGTGAGGTTGCACAATGCCCGTGCTTGACCTGATGTCGGGTTTCATCGCTGAATTGCGAAACGCAGGTTTGCCTGTGAGTTTGACTGAGAATCTGGATGCAATGGAAGCGGTCAAGGTCATCCCAATTGAAGATCGCGACGCTTTCAAATATGCGCTAGGTGCGACGCTCGTTAAAAACAATGCTCACTGGCGCGTGTTTGAAACTATTTTTGAAGTTTATTTCTCGTTGCGTGGCCCGGAATATGCGATCACTCAAGACGGTCAGCCTGATGATTTCTGGCGTGAAATGCAAGAGCAGATAGATCAAGTCAATGGACAGGGCGAAGGTAAGGGTTCTGGTGGCGGAATGGATTCGCTAACTCCAGAAGAAATTAATGCGATGCTGATGCGTGCTTTAATGAGCGGCGATCAAGCGATGATGCGTGCACTCGCCAAACAATCGGTTCAACGCTTCGCCGGCATGGAGCCAGGTCGGCCTGTCGGTGGTACTTATTATTTGTATCGCACGCTTCGAAATTTGGATCTCGAAAACATGTTGCAAAAATTGATGGATGCGAATCGCGAATCAAGTCAGCAAGATCTGACATCGTTAGAGGAGCGATTAGAGAAGGACGAATTTGAGAGTCGAATTGAGCAATTTAAACAAGAAGTTGAATCTGAAATTCGTCGAAGGTTAGTTGCTGACCGAGGTGCTGAAGCAATGGCAAAGACCCTTCGTAAACCTTTGCCCGAAGATGTTGAATTCATGCATGCTAGTCGCGATGAAATGCAGAGCCTTAAAAAAGCGTTGTATCCACTTACTCGAAAACTTGCTGCACGATTGGCGCGCAAACGCCGACATGGTCGTAAAGGTCCATTAGATTTTCGCAATACTGTGCGCCATTCACTGAGTTATGGCGGCGTGCCTGCTGATCCTAAGTTTCGCTATCCACGACCCGCCAAGCCAGAGCTTATGGTTATCGCCGATATTTCGGGAAGCGTGGCAGCGTTTGCAAGGTTCACTCTGATGTTTGTTTACGCGATTCAAAATCAGTTCTCAAAAGTTCGTTCATTTGTTTTCATTGACGGCATCGACGAAGTTACAAAGTATTTCAAGTCGACTGAAGACATCGGTGAAGCCATCAATCGTGTAAATACTGAGGCAGATGTTGTTTGGGTTGACGGTCACAGTGATTATGGGCATGCATTCGAAGTCTTTTGGGAGCGTTACGGAAAAGACATCAATTCAAAAACAACGGTATTGCTGCTGGGTGATGCGCGAAACAATTATCACGCTGCACAATCATGGGTTGTCAAAGAAATCGCCAAGCGCGCAAGACACGTCTATTGGCTCAACCCAGAGCCAAAGTCATACTGGAATACCGGTGACTCAATCGTTGGCGAATACGGTGCGCACACAGATGGCGTGTTTGAATGTCGCAACTTGCGACAACTAGAAGGCTTTGTCGAGAATTTAACTTAGAGAGTTTTTATTGCTTTTATTGTTTTGATTTTTCGGCGAATCACAATTATCCACCCCACCAGTACGAACACAGAAAATGTGAACCACTGAAATGTGTAGCTCAGATGAGATCCTGTAGATAGAGCGGGAGCGGCAATGCGGGATAGTTCGGGTGAGTCTGGTGGTTTAGATTCGAGAACTTCAACGTAGATTGGCGCCAGTTCCGAGGGCATTTGAATATTTAGTCGCTCCAGATCAATATTGCTCACCTCTAAAAGTTCGCCTTGCGCTGGGTCGCTTATACGAAAGCGACGACGAATTTCTGGCGCGCGGACACGACCAATGATTTGTACTTGACCGCTTGGTGCTGGGCCAACATCTTTCGAAATCGAAATGAATCCGCGATTGATTAGTAAAAGTTTATTGTTTACCAAGCGGATTGGCGTCAGTGGGTCTTTGCCCGAATAGCCATCTTGGGCGCGATTGACTGCTTCAACAGTCTCATTATCGATGTATTCGCCCGTAACTAGTACTGTTCGCCATTCAACAGTTTCTGGCGATTCTGAACGACTTTCAATAGCCTCAAGCAACTGCTCGACAGGCACGATCGGATTGCTAATTCGCTCTTTGACAGTTGCGTTGAAATCAACTTTTTCGTGGTAGCGACCGATTTGCCAGAACGCCAAGTTGATCATCAACACAATTGTCGCAATAACTGTTACATGTAATAGAAGCCAAATTGGTCGAAAGATAAACTTATACATTTCTGTAGAGCGTATCTACTTGAATCTTGCTAGTAATCTTAGAATTATGGCATTCACAAAAAGCAGTGCGGAGAAATCATTTTTGATTTGGGATGGCGACTGCGCATTTTGTGCACGCAGCGTGCAGTTTATTCAACGCCGAATGCGTACGTCAGCAAATATTGTTGCGCATCAAAAAGCAGACTTGAAAGTTCTCGGTTTGACTACTGAACAATGCAATCAAGCATTGCAGTGGGTCAACAGTGAGGGTCAAATTAGTTCGGGTAGTCGCGCAGTATCTAAGTTATTAAAAACAGCCAATGGTGCTTGGCCGGCATTAGGCGTCTTCATCGATTTGCCTATCATCCGTCTGGTTTCATCCGCAATTTATAAATTAATTGCCAAGAATCGACAGCACCTTCCGGGCGGTACAGCGGCCTGCGCTTTAGATTCGCCTGACTAGCACATAACTCCAACACCCAACTCCAATCGCGTGTTAATAGTGAGGCTATCCCGCTATCGTTGATCAGGCAATGCCACGAAAGTGGGAGCGCAAGAAGTTGCATCAGGAGTGGCCAATTTGGTCCGGCAACCGGGGTTTAGAGCCCACGGTGCCAGCTCACCTTCGGGTGGGGATGTGGTTCCGCATTTGCGGAGCAACGGCCAAACTCTGATGCAAGTTTTTGATCTTCTACTTTGATTAGTAAGAGAGAGGATTAACTAGCGATGCGTTCAGATTATCCAGCAACAGGTGCATGGTATGACGGCGCGGCTTTTGGCACTCGCAAGTTTTTAGAATTTCCAAAGGATCGCCCCGTTGCACTCGATAGTGGCAAAACTTTGCAACAAGTGACTATTGCTTATGAAACTTGGGGTGAATTAAATAGCGATAAATCGAATGCAATTTTATTGTGTCACGCATGGACAGGCGACTCGCATGCAGCAGGCAGCGCGCAAGATGGCCAGCCAACTCCTGGTTGGTGGGATGGCCTCGTTGGTTCTGGTTGTGCAATCGATACTGACAAGTATTTTGTTGTTTGCACCAACTCACTCGGTGGTTGTCAAGGTTCAACTGGGCCCGCATCACTGCACCAATCTGACGGGAAACCGTATGGTTCACGTTTTCCGGTAATCACAGTTCGCGATATGGTGCGCGCTCAAGTGCGTGTCAGTGACATGCTTGGGATCGATGTTTGGCATTGTGTTATCGGTGGATCAATGGGCGGAATGCAAGTTCTCGAGTGGGGAGTCACCTTTCCGCATCGTGTACGAACTCTTGTGCCGATTGCTACTTGTCTGCAAGCAACCGCACAGCAAATTGCATGGGGAGCGATCGGGCGCAGATCTATTCGCCTTGACCCAAAGTGGCGCGGTGGAGATTACTACGATGCGGCGATCGGCGATGGCCCGTGGCAAGGTTTGGCAATTGCGCGGATGGTCGCGCAAGTGACATTTCGTAGTGACAACGTGTTCACTGATCGTTTCGGTCGAGAACTTGCAGACACCGATGCCGACTATAACGGTCTTGGTCTTTGGGACAAGTTTGAGGTTGAGAACTATCTAGACCACCATGGCGACAAACTCATTCGACGCTTTGATACCAATAGCTATTTGATTATTGGCAAAGCAATGGATCTTCACGATGTCGCCCGCGGACGTGGCAGTTTGCAAACTGCGGCATCACGAATCACTGCGCCAGTTTTGTCTATGGGCATTTCAAGTGACATTTTGTATCCGGCATATCAGCAGAAGCAGATTTGCGAGATAATTAACGAATCAGGAGGATCTTGTGAGTATGTCGAAATTGATTCTCCACATGGACATGATGCATTTCTGATCAATCTAGATCAAGTTGGCAAACCCCTAGCCGAGTTTTTGCAGAAGTATTCCCTGTAGCGCGAATTGTCAAGTCTTTGCCAGCGCGTCAAGCACCGCGACACATCGACTTTTCGCCGGCACACTTAGGAGTGCGTTTGAATTTGTTTTGCCCGAGCGCGTAATTACATAATGACGACGGCGTGAATCTTCAATATCACTTGAATACGAGAGTGTCCATTTATCTCTTAGGGCTCTGGCTTTTCGCCCACGCCCCGAAATGATTATTTCATTGCCGTTAACTAGTACTCTGACTTCAATCCACTTATCGGTTGTTGCACTGTCTAAAGAAATTTTCGCTGTAAACCTCAGACCATCGTTTGACACCCATTGTGGTTCGAATCGATTAATTACTTTCAGTAAGCCAAAACCCACAGCGAAAAATGCCACTACTGATATGGCATTACTAAAATCGCTGATCATTGCTGTCTAGTTTGCCATCTTCAGCGAGAATTCTTCACCTAGAATTCATAGGATGATGAATAATTACTCAATCGTCGATATATCGGTGCCGTCATTGTGCAGTTAGAACTATGTTTATGAAATTTCTGTGTCTTTAGAATTTTTAGGTCTGGTGATGATTGTTGTTGGTGGTGGATTGGCTGGAGTGACGATTTGGTTCTGGAACGCGGCCCGGCCTGACCCAGAAGTACTTGCTCCTCTTGAAATTATGGGGGATCGAGGTTTCATCATGGCAGACGATAGAGAAAAGATTCGGCTGTTGAATGCGGTACGAATACATGTTTCAGAGAATCAACACCCAGACCTGACCAGCAACTAGTTTTGTCCTATGGCTGAATCATTTAACCCGTTAGAAATGATTGCGAGGTTTCGTGATCGTGCCGCCTCAGTGAAACGTCGGCCGTTACCACCAGTCGCGGGTGAAGAGCGCCAACTGTTTCTAGCCCAGGCGCAATCTGACTTTCAAGATTTTGCGATGCTTGGTGATGCAAGTGCAACTCTCGAGGACGGAGTCTTGACTCTGAGAATTGATTTGCGCCCACCCGATAAATTAAAGTGAGCATCCTCGAGTTCGTACGCAAGAAAATTACCGAGTTTCCGATTCTTGCGGTTTTTGTAGCAGTATTTGCATGGGGTATAGGACCGCTATTGTTCTTGGCCCCTGCAATTTCGATTAATTCAATTTTGTTCTATCGGGTTTTATTTTGGCCGCCATTGCTTTATTTGATTATGCGGCGAAATGGCTCACAGATCAATAAAGGTTTGCTGCGTTCAGTGTTGGTACCAGGCATGTTGTTTGGCACTTCGACGATATTTGCTTTCACCGCTATCACGACGACTTCAGTTGCCAACGCCACAATTATTGGAAATATTTCAACAGCGATGGTGCTATTCGTGGCGCCAAAATATCTCAATGAAAAAGTTTCTAGGTCACAGATATTTCTTGCATTGACAAGTTTTGGTGGGGTGCTGGCGATCGTAATCGGTGCAGGTAACACAGGCGGTTCTACTTGGCATGGTGATTTTTTGGGTTGATTAACGCAATTTTGTGGACAGCGTACTTCATTTCGTCGAAGCGCCGACGAGTGGATGGCGTTAACACTTGGCAGTTCTTGTTCGGCGTAAGTGTTATTCAAGTATGTGTTGTTGTGCCATATGCGCTTGTGACAAGTAAAGATATTCTTGAAATTTCGTGGCGTGATCTCGGCTTCTTGATTGCAATGACACTTTTCTCAGGCACAATTGGGCACAGTTTTATGGTCTGGGCACAGAAGCATGTCGATGTTTCGGTCTCATCGATGATCTTGTTGCTTGGCCCAGTAATTTCGTCGATTGGTGCATGGCTCGTCTATAAACAACAGATTTCTTTGATTCAGATGCTGGGCGGGGCCGTGGTGCTTGCGTCACTTGCTGGGGTTGTGCGTTTAACTAACACAACAAAGCTAAAGAATGAACTGTTGAGTAGTGCCGACCCGTTGCTAAACTTAAATCCTTAAGTATTGAAGTAAATGCGGACGTGGCTCAGTGGTAGAGCATCACCTTGCCAAGGTGAGGGTCGCGGG
>CALACK010000099.1 GCA_937890395.1 uncultured Acidimicrobiaceae bacterium
TACAGCGAATACGGTTTCGAAGAATTCCTCGAGATCAAGAGCATGCAACTCTAAATATTGCGATGCGGCGATCTCGACGCTGGGCGAGATTGATTAAGTTGAGAGAATATCTTCTAGAAGTTGACGAGACCGCTCGCTGAGTGGTTCGTTAGCAAAATATTTGTTGACGACCGCAATTACTTGGGACATCTTCGTAATCTTTAGTTCGTTGAGCAGAACTCGAATGTCATCGGCATCGCGGACCGCTCGCACGGCACGAACCTTCATCGCCAACAAGTGTTCAATTGGTGTAACCATCACTCGCAAATTTGCATGATCAAAAACAGGTGTTCCCCTACCTGCAACGCCCGAGACATAACTAGACGCCTGGTTGTTAAGCCATGATTTCGGCAAGCCCAATTCGATAGCAACCTCGCGAGCTGCTTCAAGCACATACGTGTCAGGCGCAAAGACTGCATCAACATCACGCGTTGCTTGGCGTGAATTAAAGGCCAACACCATCGCCGCACCACCGAACACATGCACCTCACCCACGACGCCGCGGCGCTTCAAGTGCTTTGCCAGAAGTTCAAATGCGCGACGCAAAAGCTTCTGATCAAGCAAACGATCGTTCACAGTTTTACAATCACACTGAAATCAAATCATGACGATCGATCATGACACCACGACGCCGATATGACGCTGGCGTATTTACTAGTGCCCGCGTGCGCGCCGATTTTAGATCGCTGACCCACCACGCCGAACTTAGAAACCGTTGATCAGCAAACACCCAACTCGGCGGTGCGACACTGTTTTTTACACATAAATCTTCACTCATCGCTGCAAGCATCGCATCAAAACGCAGGTCACCCGTCGACTCTGGCTCAACTGCAAGTCTTAGTGTCAATTCTTTTGCATCAACTTCGCGTAAAAACTCAAATACAAGTCGTAATCTTTGTTCGCGATTCTTTTTCGACGTTTTGCTAATGTCACGCGCCAAATCTGCGATGCGGTAAATATTTTGATCAGCCTCAAAAGCAATCATTAAATTGTGCCCAGTTGCAGCGAGCATACGTTGCAGAACCGGCACCGTTGGCTCGCGGTCTCCAGCTTCGTAAGCAGCAATTGCTGACTGACTAGTTTTTGCGATATCAGCCATTTGCGACTGTGTTAGCCCTGATTTCTTGCGTGCCGAAATGAGAAGGTCAGCCGAGCTCTGTTTTTTCATATCTCTAATTGTAGATGAAGATTGTTGCAGGGTTTTGATGCCGGCTGGGCACCGATGCTAA
>CALACK010000100.1 GCA_937890395.1 uncultured Acidimicrobiaceae bacterium
TCAGAAGGTTGGCGGTTCAAGTCCGTCCGAGCGCGCCAAACAAAATTTATTTATTCAAAACTTGCCAACAGTTCGTCTCAGAATAACCCCATGGACTGACGAATAACTCAACTTCCGAGTCTGGGTGATCAATACAGAATTTCGTGGCTCGATCTACTTCAGATGTCCAAGTCGGCCCCGAAGTTAAAAACCAGCCAGCCTCAAACCAATGAACAATAGGAACTAATGCGAAGACAAATGCAATTGCAATGGTCAATTTTTTAATCTTCTTGAAAATATCCACAAAATCAACTAGAAACAAAATGCCGCTGATCCATGCAAGAGTCATTGGCGCAACAAAATAGCGATCGGCGATACCACCCAAGATGAAACATGAAATAGCTAGGGCAATCGTAGAAACGCCAAGAAAATATCGAATCTGACTAAATTTTGTGTTCCGAATAGGTTTAACCGTATTTAGAGCAAAAATGAGCAATGCAAAGAGTGTTGGAAAAAATATCCCTGAATACCAAAATAAACCCATACCAGGCCAAAGCGACTTGACACTTGATCCACTCCGACCTTTTATTGCGAGGCTCAGACCAACTTTGAAAACTTGAATAATAAAAGTTCCATAAACAACTATTAAGAGGCTTAAAACTTTGCGGCGCAGTTCTCGGTCTGGCGACTTCGCTAGCCAGAGCAGGGGCAAAGTGGTTACGAAAAGAATCGGTTGACTTAGACCTGCTATTAATGCGACTATTGCAATTAATTTTGAATATTTAATTATTGCACGACTCGAACAAAAAGCAATTGCGACTGCTGCAGTCAGTGGAAATTTAATCATTCCAATATTTCCAAGAGAGCTTTCATTGGCGTGCGGAGCAACGATCAATACGAGTCCTGCAAGCGAAGATACGACTTGGTTTTTAGATTCTTGAAAAATCATCGCATAGATAAATAATCCGAGAGCAACCCAAATTAAGTTGACAACAGTTGATGACGCTATGGCGTGATATCTAATCGGAAAGATAGCAACAATTTCTGCAGCGGCGCGACCAGAAATTTCAAAATATTCAGGGAAAGGTTTAAACAACACCCACAGATTTTCTTTTACGGCGTCTGGAACATATGTGTAACCAGTGTCGGCACCGATGCGATTGATCGCTTTCCAATCTCGCGCAAAAATCAGAAGGGTGTAAACAAAACCTGTCACAACAAACCACCAATTTCGAGCAACCGTTTGCTTCTTTGTCATCGGAACAGATCTTACTGCGATAGTTAACTTGTTAATTGATAGACGATGATGCCGACGAACTCTTTGATTCGGTATGTATTGTCGTCGAGG
>CALACK010000101.1 GCA_937890395.1 uncultured Acidimicrobiaceae bacterium
AAATTGCCCGACAAAAATGGATTACTCGACTTTCGCAACGCCAATGGGTTAGCCATCACCTAATTTTATACCAATTTGTCGTTTGGTGGATCAGCTAAGCGTTGGGCAAGCCATGCGATTGGCAACGAAATAACCATCACAATTGTTGCAACGACTGTGACATATGGCAAGACATTCGGCCTCGAGAAATTATTAAGAATCCATTGGGGCAAAGTTTGGATACCGGCACCTGCCGTAAAAGTTGTAACCACGACCTCGTCAAAACTCAATGCAAATGCCAAAATTGCGCCAGCGAAAACACTTGACCGCACTAGCGGCCAAGTCACGAAGCGAAAAGTTTGCCATCCGTCGGCACCAAGGTCTGCTGAAGCTTCGCGCAGATTTGGCGAGATACGCCTCAAGCGAGCAACAACATTGTTATGCACGACAACAATACAAAAAGTCGTATGCCCTGCAATCACAGAGATAAACCCAAGATCAAAGCCGAATCTGATGAAAGTGTTGCGAAGCGCCACACCAGTCACAATGCCAGGCAGTGCAATCGGCAACACCGCGAGAAAACTCAGAGAATTTTTGCCATAGAATTCAAATCGTTGCAACGCAAATGACAACATTGAACCAAGAACGACGGCAATAACCATTGCTATAAACGCAAGGCGTGTTGACGAAAGTAGAGCCTCACGGGCACTCTCGACATCTAAAATTGTCGACCACCACCGAGTAGAAAAACCTTTCGGGGGCCAAGTTAGCGAACTCGCTGTGTTAAAAGACAATATGAAAATTAATAGCAACGGCATATACAGAAGAAACAGAAGACCATATGTTGTTGCTCGAAGCGAGATTTGAGAACGTTTTGAAATTTGCACTACAGGTTCTTAAATGCACCGAGTCGTGCCATTATAAAAAGATAGGCAACCATGATTGTGATCGGCCACAAAGTGAACGCTGCCGCCAACGGCTGGTTGGGGGCAAGTAATGTTCGTTCAATGATGTTGCCAATCA
>CALACK010000102.1 GCA_937890395.1 uncultured Acidimicrobiaceae bacterium
AGAGGTTTTTGGTTACATCAGATTGTTGAATATCTGATTGCTGCTGCGCTCATTTTGATGAGCGCGCAGTCGGATTATCCAATCGTTACATCTGCGTTTGGTATTACTTTGTTGATCAACGTGACCATTACAGATGGGCCACTGAGTGCATACAAAGTTATTTCGCGTCTGATACATCGGATTATTGATTGGCTGTATGTAGCCGCATTAATCGTTGGAGCTATAGTTTTAGATATAGACCAGTCAACTCGAACAACATTATTCGGTGTGGCTATTGCGCTTGTCGTGATTGCGTTGAGCACCAACTACACAAAGAAAGTCTTTCGTCGCAGTTAGCTTGCCGTAGGATGATGCTATGAGTTTTGATCCACCAGCACCAGATTTGCAAAAAATTCTTGCGGCTTGGGAGACTTGGGAGCGTGGAGAAGAACAGCCCGGCAAGACATTGGCGATACTAAAAACTGCTGGACTAGATGTAATCTTGCGCGACTTAAAAGACAGCGGTTGGTCACCAGTTACTAAATAAAAATGCGTTCTGGTGGAGCGCAGAATATCATACGGCCAGATACGGCGCGAGTTATAAACGAAAATTTGTTTGCAGGTCTTGACGCCATTGCGCTTGATGCGCTTAATTCGCTTGAAACTGTTTCAAGCGCACTTTTCGATTATCGGCCGGATCCACAACTTCGATTTGCTCAAGCACCTGCGCGACCGTCGGCAGTGCTGATCGGATTATTTCAAAGCGCTAAGGGTGTTGAAGTGATTTTGACACGTCGGTCGCATCTGTTGACAAATCATCGCGGAGAAATTTCGTTTCCAGGTGGACGGCTTAACAAAGGTGAAACAGTTATTGCTGCCGCACTTCGTGAAGCTCAAGAAGAAATTGGGATTGATCCGAATGAGGCACAAATAATCGCCGAACTTAGCGGCATGGTGACAGTGGTCAGTAACTCACACATCGTGCCGGTGGTCGCTCGGTTCGAGCAGCGACCAGAAATGCAGCCTATGAATAGCGAGGTTGATCGGGTGTTCACAGTTCCGCTCCGTGAACTTACTCGTAGCGACACTTATAGCCAGGAATATTGGAAGTTTCCCGATCGTGAGCTTCAAATTAATTTATTTTATTTAGATGACGAAACAATTTGGGGCGTAACTGCACGGATGCTGCTGCAAGTGATGAACTTAACCTTGCAGTTATAACTCAATTCGTTAGGGTCCACCAATCGTACGCACACTTTGAAAAAACGTGATTGCCCATGCCTCGCACCGCACGCGTCTAGTTCGTGCACGTGTAATGCACGAACTAAACATGTCGCGTTGAAATTGTTCATCGATTCTTGATCGTTGCTCAGCATTCCAATAGTGACCGTAACTCCAGGTATCAGTTGAGCAAATAGATCCAGATGTATGCCCAGCGCAGTTGTATCGGCGATCTAAGAGTTTTAGATTTCGGTATCCGAAATCATGTCGGCGACAGGCAGATGCAAAATTGAATGATCTTCCTTCATTACCGATAATTGGCACTGAGCAACTGTCAGTTGTCCAGTCAAGCCAAGGCTGTTGACGACGCCATTTGATGCGTGATTGATCAAAGTCGCGCAGCGATGTACTGAACAAAACAGACTCGACGTATGCGAGATCGCCTTCTGGGCTCGGCACAGCAACTGTAAACAGAGAAGAGATGGCGGCTAAAAAACTCGAAACCGCGACGAGAGCAGTTTGGGCAACACCCATTTGATCCTCGTTTCGTGACGCAGATATGCATCGCTAAGGATCAATGTGTGCGGCCTGCCTTGATTAGGCGCAGATTAATTTGATTAATTGCTTAGCGAGTGCGGATTGATTGGAGGACGTGCCACATCTCGACGGCGCCGATTGCGGCTTCCTCGCCTTTGTTGCCGGCACCGGGGCCTGATCGCTCAGTTGCTTGAGCGATGTTTTCAGTAGTTAAAACCGCAAAACCAATTGGCAAGCCAGTGTCTTGTTGCACGCGAGCAATACCCTCGGCACAGGGCCCTGCAACATATTCGAAGTGTGCAGTGTCGCCACGAATGACTGCGCCGAGCGCGACGAGCACCTCGTATCGACCAGAGATCGCCATCGTGCGAGCAGCAAGCGGCACCTCGTATGCGCCTGGTACCCATGCAACATCAACATTTTTAGAATCAACACCACACTTTGCGAGACCACGATGCGCGCCGTCAAGAAGTGCTTGAACAATAAATTCGTTGAACCTTGAGCAGACGATGCCAACTCGCATCGCAGGATTAACAGTTTTTATCGCATCAAAATTATGAATAGTCATGTTGCCTCGTGATCGTGTCTTGTTTAATAGTAAGTGTTATTTCTTTTTTGGCTTGCTTTGCTCTGTACTTGCTTCAAAAAAATGTCCGAGTCGGTCGCGCTTTGTTGCTAAGTATGAAGCATTTTCAGGTGTGCTTTCAGTAATGATCGAGACTCGCTCAACGACGCTCAATCCGTAGCCAGCGATGCCGCCATATTTCGCAGGATTATTTGTCATCAACCGCAACTCGCGCGCGCCAAGGTCAGCTAAAATTTGTGCACCGATGCCATACTCGCGACTATCAACAGGCAAACCGAGTTCAAGATTTGCATCGACCGTGTCGAGCCCCGCATCTTGCAGCGAATACGCACGAATCTTGTGACCGATGCCGATGCCACGACCTTCGTGTCCGCGCAGATAAACAACAACGCCGCGACCTTGGGTTTGTACAGCCTGCATTGCAGTTGCAAGTTGTGGCCCGCAATCGCAGCGTCGACTGCCAAACACATCACCTGTTAGACACTCACTGTGCACACGAGTCAAAACCGGTTCGCCACTTGCAATATCGCCGAGCACGAACGCCAAGTGTTCAATGCCATCGACTGTGTTGCGATAAGCAACGCATTCAAAATTGCCCCACTCGGTTGGCACATTTGCTGAACCCATTCGCTCGACAAGTCGTTCGTTATGGCGGCGGTATTCAATCAACCGCGCAATTGATGAGATCAATAAACCGTGTTGCTTTGCAAAACTTTTCAGTTCTGGCACGCGAGACATAGTGCCATCATCATTTTGAATTTCGCAGATCACACCAGCCGGTTCGCAACCAGCCAAACGCGCTAAGTCAACAGCGGCTTCGGTGTGGCCGGCACGCTTGAGAACCCCACCGTCTCGAGCGCGCAACGGAAATATATGTCCTGGGCGAGCAAATGCACTATGAATAATTTTTGGATCAGCAAGTGCGCGCAATGTAGCAGCGCGGTCAGCTGCAGAGATACCAGTCGTTGTGCCTTCCATCAAGTCAACTGAAATCGTGAACGCAGTGCGATGGCTTTCGGTGTTGTTGTCAACCATCATTGGTAGACGCAATTCGTCGCAGCGTTCGCCAGTAAGCGGTGCGACAACAACGCCAGAAGTATGACGAATTATAAACGCAAGTTTTTCAGCAGTGGCAAATTGCGCTGCCATAATTAAATCGCCTTCATTTTCGCGATCTTCGTCGTCGACTACGACGACCATTTCACCACGCGCAATTGCCGCAATAATTTGCTCAGTTTCTGCAAAATCTGGATCGTGTGTTGCCTTGTCGTTTGGCTTATCAGTTGACTGATTCATTTATTTGTCCCTATTCTTTTTTGATTCGGTGCTTTGAGATTTGGTTCGATAACAATTTCAATGTCGTCACCTAGTTGTTGAGTCGAAACGATGCGACCACGCCACAGATCTGCCATTGTGGCAATCCCTGCGCCTTCAAAAACGCTTAGTCCATCGTTGCCGCCAGTGAATGCGGGTGCAAGATGCAACACGTACTGATTAATCAAACCTTCACGATGAAACGACGCAGCCACAGTTGGTCCCCCTTCGACAAGCAATTGCAGCACATCTTGCTTGCCGAGTTCGTCGAGCAAGTCAACTAGCGAACCTGTCCATTGTGTGCATGGATTAACTCGTGCCTCGTTTGAAATTTCACCAAGCACTATTCGTCTTGGTGATTCGCCTTCAATATCACGAACTGTGAGTTGTGGGTCATCGGCGCGAACCGTGCCCGCACCTACAAGAATTGCATCGCTTTGCGCACGCAAAACTTGCACGCGACGGCGCGCAGTTTCGCCAGTGATCCACATACTTGTGCCATCAGCGGCAGCAGTGCGACCGTCAAGCGTTGTCGCCATTTTTAAAACAACAAATGGTCGTTTCGTCTTTCGGTGATGAATATAAGGTGCGAGTTGCGCGGTGATCTGATCGGCTAGAACGCCAATTTCGACAGCCACACCCGCCTCGCGCAATCGCGAAATACCTCGACCCGAAACTTTTTCATCAGGGTCAACAATGCCAACTACAACGCGCTTGATTTGCGCATCGATAATTGCTTGCGTGCATGGGCCAGTTCGACCTGTGTGATCGCACGGTTCGAGTGTCGTATATATCGTCGCACCAACTGTAAGTTTCTCTGCAGCGCGAATCGCCAGAATTTCTGCGTGTGGGCCACCGACGCGGCTGGTTGATCCTTCAAAAATTTCGCCAGACAGCGTGACGATAACTGCGCCGACCCATGGGTTAGGTCGTGAAATAAGGCGCGCGCGATCGGCTGCGGTGATCGCAATTTGCATCGCCTGTTGATCGTTCACTGTGAATCGCTTTCGTACGTCAAACGACACGCAGGGTTAACAAACGACTAGACGTGCGCCGCGTAAACACCGCGTGCATGAATGACCGCTTCTTGCTTCCATCCGGACTATACCGTCGGCCCTGGAGTCACACCAGATCAGTCTCACGATTGCTCGTGAGAGTCGCGGGCTTTAACCGCCGATAGGGAATTTCACCCAACCCTGCAAGAAGTTTTATTTAATTGTATTTCTAGGATATTGGCAGGTCGAGCACAGTTCCACTATGCGAGTCTGGGTGTTTGCCGGCGCTTGATTCGGCGCTTGATTCGGCAAGCCCAATTGCAACGATTGATCCAAGCACGGTGACTGTGCCGAGAATCTGCATTGCCGTTACTGACTCGTTCATCAGCAGCACGCCAATTGAAATTGTGACGACTGCTTCGAATGTTTCAACCATTGAAGTGGTGCCTGGACCTATGCGCTTGATGCCTGCAAAAAATAATGCGGTCGCAACAATTGTGATAAGAAAAGCCATAGCGAGAACTAATAGCCAGCCTTGTGAATTGACCGGAAACTCTGGGTCGAGTGAGCTTGGCCCGACTAGAGAAACTAATACGAATGCCGATGCTGCGCCTGTGAGTGCAATCGTCAACATCGTCAGTGGATCTGCTTTTTTTGAAATACTTCCTACAGCTACGACATAAATTGCATGAGTTATTGCCGATAGAAGTGTAATCACGATGCCACGCAAGTTTCCGTCGCCAACTTGCCCGGCCGTTAGCCACACGCCTGTCAGCGTTGTGAAAAGGCAAATCGTGATCACGAGGTTTGGTTTGTGCTTATAGATCATCCATGAAAGAAGCACGGCGAGCGCGGGATAAATATAAAAAATTACCACTACTAAACCCGAATTAAGATCGTGCAATGCGATGAAGTAGAGAAGTGGTGAAATAAAAAATCCGAATGCACCCAGCAAAAATATTTTTATCGCATCATTTGAGTTCGGCCACTTCACACCAGGCATATAAATAAATCGAACGGCGAGCAAAATCGTCGCTGAAACAACAAAACGTGCTGTAAGAAAGCCCATCGGGTTAGCACCGTTACGTTCGAGGTTTTTGGCAAACCACGGGCCAGTGCCGTAGCCAGCACCGGCGAGCATTACAAAAATCACACCAAAAAGTCTCGGCCTCGCACTTAGCGCAACTTGAAATTTTGTTCTCATGTTTGTGGTTTTTGTTTTCTAATTCCGCGCACCATACCCGCACCAATGACACCAAGACCAGCCATCATCAAACCAAAAACTGTGTATTGCAAAGCGCCACCACGGTCACCGGCATCTTCGGGTTCTTTGCCGCATCCTGGCCTTGGCAGCAGACCAATGCACTGTGACGGTTCGTTTTCTAAGTCGTAATTAAATGGAATGGTCGTGTTAGTTGAATTTATTATGTGATTAGTTACGTTGCCGCTTGAGTCACTCGCGCTAACTGAACTATTGGTCATTAATAAAAAAACTCCGACAACAGCTGATATCACTAGTTTTCTCACCCATACATCGTGCCATCTCATGGCGAGTTTGCACTGCATCCGAACTAAAGTTGGGGCTGATTATGACGGTAGACACACATGCACAGTCGCGTCAACCTCAGGTTGTGCTGGTCGTAGATTTTGGCGCACAATATGCGCAATTAATTGCACGCCGTGTGCGTGATGCCAAGGTTTATTCAGAAATCGTGTCGCATCGGATAACAGCAAGTGAACTTAAGGCGCGCAACCCGGCGGCAATTATTTTGTCAGGCGGGCCAAAGAGCGTGCATGTTGAAGGTGCGCCAAAACTCGACCCCGAAATTTATCAACTCGGAATTCCAATTTTTGGTATTTGCTATGGTGCGCAATTAATTGCTCATCAATTGGGCGGAGAAGTCTTACGCGGAGGCAAAGGCGAATATGGTCGCACAAGTTTGCAGCGAATTGCTGGTTCATCCTCAACCCTGTTGACTAACAATATTCACAGCGAACTAAGCGTGTGGATGAGTCACTTTGATGCCGTTACGCGAACACCCGATGGTTTTATCGCAACCGCGTCGACGCCCGATACACCGATGGCGGTGATTGAGTGCGCAGCAAAAAAGATTTGGGGAGTGCAGTTTCACCCAGAAGTGATGCACACTCAACAGGGCACAGAAATTCTTGAACAATTTATTTATCGTCTCGCAGAATGCAAACCATCGTGGACAATGGACTCAATAATTGACACGCAAGTTCGTGAAATCCGCGAGCGTGTGGGTGATGAACGCGTTGTTTGTGGGCTCTCTGGTGGCGTTGATTCGGCAGTTGCTGCTGCGCTCGTGCATCGAGCGATCGGTAAGCAACTTACATGCATATATGTAGACACTGGATTAATGCGCAAAAATGAAAGTGCACAAATCGTCGAAACCTTTCACCGCGTAATGGGTATTGAACTAATTCATGTTGACGCAGGTAGTCGATTTTTTGAGCGTCTTGCTGGTGTTACTGAGCCAGAAGCAAAACGCAAAACAATTGGCGAGTTGTTCGTGCGAATTTTCGAAGAAAACACCGGTGGTTTGACTGATGCAAAGTTTTTAGTTCAGGGCACTCTGTATCCAGATGTGATTGAAAGTGGTGGTCAAGATGGAACTGCGAGTGTAATTAAGAGCCACCATAATGTCGGCGGTCTGCCAGAAGATATGACGCTCAAACTTGTTGAGCCGTTGCGCACTCTGTTCAAAGATGAAGTGCGTTCGCTTGGTTCACAACTTGGTTTGCCAGATGAAATTATTTGGCGGCAACCGTTTCCTGGTCCGGGTTTGGGTGTGCGAATTATTGGTGAAGTCACGCCTGACAAGGTTGCGATATTACAGAACGCAGATTTTATTGTTCGCGAAGAAATTCGTAGCGCTGGTCTCGAGCGAGAAATTTGGCAAGCGTTTGCAGTTCTCGCAGACATCAGATCGGTGGGTGTGATGGGCGATGAACGTACGTATGGTCGGCCAATAATTGTGCGAGCCGTGACTAGCGAAGATGCGATGACTGCAGATTGGGCGCGCTTGCCGTATGACTTGCTCGAAAAAATTTCTTCACGAATTATTAATGAGGTCGCTGGTATTAACCGCGTCGTTTACGACGTAACTTCAAAACCGCCAGGCACAATCGAGTGGGAGTGAAGGCGCGGCCTTTGCGAACTCACTCGATGATGTTTGCGAGTGGGAGTGAAGGCGCGGCATTCGCAGGGATGGAATTAATTTTTTTGAGCTGGGATCGTAGCGATCAGACGTGCACCTTGTTCGAGCGAACTGAGAGACCATGACCCACCTGTGGCTGACGCGAACATTGCAGTAACTATCCCAGTGCCATCAATTGGATCACCAGGAGTTTCGTGCGGCACTGCAACTGGACAAATTCTCGAATTGGTAGGAACATCCACGAACTGGTTTATCCCATCAAGAGACGAGTTGAACGAACTTTTCAGAAATAGGGCATCTGTTGGGTGGCCAACAGGCACGGCTGGAGAGTATTCCAGTTCTTCTCAAGTTGACGCTTCGCCAACCACTGCTGCGCCTGGACCTGCAGCTGCGTGGGCTGGCGGAACAGACGGGACAAGCCAGGCCTATACAAATAGGGCTTGGAGACAATGGTTTGATAGTGGTCAAATGAGTTGGGACCGTACCAAGACTCAACCAGCAGGTCTAGTGAGAATTAGAGCCTACGGATAAGCACGATCTCAAATCAGAACCATCAGTACGGTCTGATTTAGCGCACTAATTTAGCGGTCTGGTGTCACATTTCTTGTGGCTCTAGCAGTTTGGTTGAACCGTTAGACTGTTTAGATCATGACCCGCAACGCCATTGGGCGTTTTCGTAGGACGATGTCACCTCTAATTGGTGCCATCTGTTGCATTTCACTGGTTACGGGGTTGGCCCCTGCCACGGCTCACGCGGCTGGTCTCAGTGCGCCAGAAGCCAGGCTGCCCAAGACTTCCGACGATAAACAGCGTGAAGTCAATGCAATCCTTGATGAACTTGACCGACTCGCCGAAGCAATGGATAATTTGTCCGAAGATTATGCCGGCGCGGTTAATGACGGTCTTGAACTGGATAAAGAAATCGCAGCCACCGAAGGCCGAGTCAAAGCTAAAGAAGTTGAACTTGGGACGATGCAGGCCCAACTGCAAAATGTCGCGTTAAAAACCTTCGTCGGCAGTTCAATTTCGAATAGTTTGGCCAGCATTCTGAGCTCAACTGGCACTTTGTCTGACGCAGTGCGTAAATCGTATTTAACTTCAGTTGCGCTTAACACTGGTGTCAGCGGACTCGATGCATTGCAGGGGAAAATCGAAGATATTGCCCGCGAACGCAAGCAACTAGAAAGTCAACGCACTCGCTCTGGTGGTATCGCCGATTACGCAAAAAAACGTTTAGCAGCAGCTAAGGCAAGCGAAAAGGCTTATACGGCAAGAGAGCAAGAAGCACTCCGAGATCTTGGTGACTTGTTGCGCGGCGAACAAAGCAAGCGCGCCACAGCAGCACTCGAAGAAGCAGCGCGAATTGCTGCATCGTTTTCAAAAATAAAAATCTCGAATGTACCCGCCCCGTCTTCATCTGCGGGTATCGCAGTTAAAGCAGCGTTATCTCAGCTTGGTGTGCGGTATCAATACGGTGCTCTCTCGCCTGGTGAAGCATTTGATTGTTCTGGATTGATGGCATATGCATGGAGTAAAGCCGGCGTAGGCATCCCTCGCTCATCGCGATCGCAGTATGACGGGTTAACGCGTGTTCCAACTTCTTCTGCACAGCCGGGCGACTTGATTTTTACGCACAACCCAGTGAGTCACGTCGCAATGTACATCGGCGGCGGACAAGCAGTTGCGTCACCACGAACAGGCGATGTTGTAAAAGTTTATGCAGTCACTTGGTCGAAAGTTACAGGCGTCGGTCGGCCCAAGTAATAGTGAACAAGTCATAGTGAAATAGAAATAATGTTCGGCTGGTCGCGTTCTGAATTTTCTGCGGGCGAGATAACCCACGAAACTTTTCGAAAAGGATTTGGGCCCGGTGTAATTATCGTTCATGAAATACCTGGTGTTACCCCAGCGGTTGAAAAATTTGCAAACGAAGTTGTTGACGCTGGGTTTACTGTTGTGATGCCATTGCTTGTTGGCGCAACAGACATGGCACCAAGTAGCAAAAATATTGCTTCGTCGATGTTGAAAACTTGTATCTCCAAAGAATTTACAACTTTGGCGCTAAACAAAACTTCGCCAGTTGTATCTTGGTTGCGGGCACTAGCCAAACAACTTCACGACGAGCTTGGTGGCAAAGGCGTTGGCGCAATCGGTATGTGTTTTAGTGGTGGTTTTGCTCTCGGAATGATGGTTGATGACACCGTTGTCGCGCCCGTGCTCTCGCAACCGTCACTGCCGTTTGCGTTTGGTGTCAAGCGCTCGGCTGACTTGAATCTCTCGCCACTAGACGCAACGCGAGTCGCGCAACGCGCCAGCGAGGGCTGCCAAGTACTCGGTTTGCGGTTTACTGGTGACAAACTTGTTGGCACGCGGTTTGCAGAACTTCATAAATTGCTCGGCGATGCATTTATTGCTGTTGAGTTTGAATCAATAAAAAAGTCTGATCATTCAGTGCTCACTGAACAACGACAAGAACTTGGCGTTCAGCGTGTAATCGAGTTTTTGAAACTAAAACTTTTTTAACACACGCACTTTAAATTTCGGGTCTTTGAAAGTCTTCAATGCCGCAACTGGATTGCTGTGATTCGTAACTAGGTGACGCGCTAGTCGACCTTTGGCTGCCTTGGCTTCGTGTCCGCCGGCTGTACCTGATTTTGTCGCCAGGTCAATTCTGAAATATTCGTTGAGAAGTTTCTCATTTGGCACGAATGCGGCCGAATGTTCTTGAGGCAACAAATCAATTACCACTGCGCCTGCACAGTATTTATTTAATGTAAGTGAAATTGTTTCGCGCCACCAAGTTGAAAGTTTGCCCATTGGTGCAAGTGACGCGCCAATTTTTAGACGATAGTCGGGTACTGCATCGCCAGCACAAACTAACCCGAGCAACCCAGAAACAACAATGATGTTCGCATCTGCAAATTTTTGTTGTGCGCTGGTTAACGACGCAAGATCGAGATGATCCCACACGACGCCGGTGTATCGCTCGCGAGCGGGCAGAGTTTTTGCACCGCGCAACGCAAGATTCGCCTGTTGTGCTCTCAGCAGGTGAGTGCCAGACACGCCGAGAAGTTTCTGCGAGCCACCGTTTTCTATCCGCAAAGCAGAGATTATCTCGCTGCGTTGTTTTGCTAATGACTTACCAAATTTGCCGTCTGTCTCTTTAAATTTCGTGCTGGTCGCACCCGATGGGGCTTTGCCTTCGGATGGCGGTAACAAAATAAAAAGATTTTCGTTACTAGTCACGACACACGATTCTGCTTGATTAGCCGGCGCAATAAGCGCATACCCTGCCTCTAGTCTGCAGGGGTAGTGACAGAGCATAAACCCAACATTTCTCTAGACATCGCGTCGTTGAACCCAGATCAACAAGACGCCGTGCTGCACCCGAGCGGGCCGTTATTGGTGATTGCAGGCGCAGGTTCGGGCAAAACTCGGGTGTTAACGCACAGGGTGGCGCATCTGATCAGCCAAGGCACTCATCCGATGCGAATTTTGGCAATCACGTTTACCAACAAAGCAGCCGGTGAGATGCGTGAGCGAGTCGAAGCACTCGTCGGCAAAGTTGCTGAACGCATGTGGGTCAGCACTTTCCATGCCGCGTGCGTGCGAATTTTGCGAATGCAGGCTGAACAGATTGGGTTTCCAAAAACATTCTCAATTTACGATCAATCAGATTCAAAAAGATTAATCGGCTATGTGATTCGCGACCTTGGGCTTGATGCAAAGCGATTTCCGGCGCGCGGTGTGCAGGCGCGGATAAGCCTATGGAAAAACGAATTGCTGTCGCCCTACGATGCGGCCGCACAAGCCGAAAATGTATTTGATACAAAATACGCAGAGATATACCGTGAATATCAAAATCGCCTAATCAAAGCTGGCGCAATGGATTTTGATGATTTGCTTTTTAATACGGTGCAGCTATTTCGCCAGCACAAAGATGTTCTGGCGCAATATCAACAACGCTTTGAACATATTTTGATTGACGAATATCAAGACACGAACATGGCTCAAAACGAAATCGTGCTCAAGCTTGCATCTGCTGATGATGCCAGCGCGCAACACAATGTGTGCGTTGTGGGCGACACAGACCAATCTGTTTATCGCTTTCGTGGTGCCGATTTTAGAAACATCTTGCAATTTGAAACGGCGTTTCCTGAAGTGACCGTTGTTGTGTTGGCGCAGAATTATCGTAGTACGCAGACGATTTTAGATGCCGCTAACGCAGTGATAACCAATAACGCCGAACGTAAACCCAAAGAACTCTGGACAGAACTTGGCAAAGGCGACCGCGTTGTGCGTTTTTACGCCGACGATGAATATCACGAAGCAAACTGGACTGTTTCGCAACTTAAACAAATGCACGAGTCTGACGCGCGCCAGTGGCGTGAGATGGCTGTGTTTTATCGCACCAATGCACAAAGCCGTGTGCTTGAAGAGAGTTTCATGCAGTCTGGTGTGCCGTACAAAGTTATTGGCGGCACGCGGTTCTATGATCGACGCGAAGTCAAAGATGCGCTCGCATATATTCGTTGTGCAGCCAACCCGCTTGACGAAGTAAGCCTGAAGCGCATTTTAAATGTGCCCAAGCGCGGCATTGGCGACACAACAGTTGACCGCATTGACGCTTTCGCCGCAAGTCAACAAGTTTCTTTTGCATTGGCGTTGCGTCGTGCAACTGAGGCCGGTGTTGGTGGGGTTGGCGCAAAAGGCATTGCCGCTTTTGTTGCGTTAATTGATGATCTCGAATCGCGTCTTGGTCAAGGGCCTGGGCCTGTATTGCGTCATGCTCTCGAGGCCAGCGGATACATCAAAGAACTTGAAGCCGAAGACACCGTTGAGTCTGCAGGTCGGCACGAAAACTTATCTGAACTTATTGGTAGTGCCAGTGAGTTCACACAAGTTGATGAATTTTTAGAACAGGTTGCACTTGTTGCTGATACTGATCAGATTGATTCTGACAATCACGTGACTTTGATGACGCTACACGCTGCGAAGGGTCTTGAGTTTCCCGTTGTATTCATTGTTGGTTTAGAAGAAGGAATATTTCCGCATAGTCGCGCATTGACAGATCAGAACGAACTTGAAGAAGAGCGTCGTTTGGCATATGTCGGCATAACTCGCGCAAAAGAGAAATTATTTTTGTCGCACTCCTGGAGCCGCAATTTATACGGCTCAAAGCAGTACAACCCACCGTCGCGGTTTCTAGATGAGATACCTAGTGAGTTATTACAACGCGAAGGCAGTATTGACTCTGGTGCCGACGAAGGTCGGGGCGGTTTTCGACCGAGCCCAGATCAAAGTACTGGTCAAAAAATTGAATGGACACGAGCAACGATTCCGAAATATCGTCGCGACAGCGGTACGGCGCAAGATATGGTCGGCGCGAATGCCGGCCTAAAAGTCGGCGACGATGTTGAACACCCATC
>CALACK010000103.1 GCA_937890395.1 uncultured Acidimicrobiaceae bacterium
CAATTATCGACGGATGCCACCAAATTAAAGCAAATGTTTCGAGGAGCCGCCTCGCCCAGCGACCGCCAAGGCGGTCGCGAAGAAGAAAAAGAAGAAGAAATTCATTGATGTTGTCTCAGCTATTTAAATTGTCCCGACCTAGTTCTGATCTAGGTCTATGTGTGGGCGATTGTGACCTCGGTGGGTAACACCTCGGCCCACGACTGCTGAAAGACTCGTTTAAGGGTGGGGGGTCTACTGAACATTTACGGAACATCCGCTCTTATTCAGCAGTGTTCGAGCAAGTTCATAACAACATCATCCCTATGTTTATTAACATCTTCTGTTCGTGGATAGTCGCATACATATCTATTGAACGCACTCGTAATGCGTAGGTCGCGGGTCCAATTCCCGCCTCGGGCTCCACTCATTTTCGCAACTAGCTTTAGGCGGGTAGCTCGACGACGAGAAGTTGAGTGTTGTCAGAGGTGATTTCGAGTGTGAAATCGAGCAGACTCGGCAGTGTTACGGATGTTCCGGCTTGCAGTTGTTCCTTCTCGCTGTCATTGTTAGTAGCAAGCGTTGCTGAGCCAAACAAAATAAACATAAACATCAACTGGTGCTGATGTTTGCTTTCGTTCATCGTCGCTGATTTGTTGGCGCGAACAGAAATTGCACTGGCATATCCCGCAGTTGCGGCGTCGATGCCGGTGTTGCGCGCTTCAAAACCCGAATGACGCCACGGCAACCAAGGTGTTTGCTCGGCTACATGGCGCACAAAACGCTGCCCTGAAAATTCGCGATCGGGTCGCAATTGCGCAGTTGGCAAAGTTATTTGATGTTCAGCAAATGTTTCATGCTCTGCTGGTGCGCCGATCTCAATGACTTCGAGATCGTCAGAACTCTCAAGCACCCGATGCCGAATTTCTGGTGGTTGTAAAACACAATCGCCTGCGTGCATTACGAAAGGCTCGCCTTGGTCTTCGTATACAACTCGCACCCAGCCGCTCTTGCAATAAATCATCTGAAACTTAATACGGTGATAGTGCACGTAATCGGGCACCGGCCCACCATTTGGAATATGAATATGCGAAGCGATGAACACACCGCCCAAGCGACTGGGTATCAAATCTCGATAGCGCATGCCTGCGCGGCCAATAGTCCACGACGCTTCGCTAGTTAAAGAAGTGACAACGAGCGACTCGCGCAACTCAGGCAATTCGACACCGATACTCGGGTTAGTGATCTCGATTGTTGTGCCATTGGGGGCTTTCAAAGTTTGCGACTTGCGATCTGCTGAATGCAAACGCAAAACAATATCCTTGCCCGAACCCCCAGTGCGCAAACACAAGCGAATGCCGTAGCCACTGACAATCGCCATATTTGGATTATCTGCAGGCGTGATCATCTCGATGCGAAAACCGAGTTGTTCAACAAAAAAACTTAAAGTTTGATCTAACTCTGGGCATGGCATGACAACTTCGGCGACATTGCTTGAGGCTAAAGTTTGTGCCACGCTTGTATTCATATGACCAACGTTACTTAGCGATTTCGGCTACTCGCCAACTTGACCATCTATCGATTCACGAAGCAAATCGGCATGACCGTTATGTCGTGCATACTCTT
>CALACK010000104.1 GCA_937890395.1 uncultured Acidimicrobiaceae bacterium
CTCCGCCGATGTGCATTGCTGCTAAATAGTCGCCGGGTGTTGGCATCGCGAATTCGCGTGGCGCAGGTTTTGCCCACAACTTCTCAACTGTTGCGGCTGCTTCGACTGGTGTTTCTACTGATTCCATGATTGTGTTCTCCTGTGTAGGTATAACTTCATTTAACTCTATTGGTGGTTCTGTTTGTGGGATACTCGCTGCGACTTCGGTGATTACTGCACCGCTGAACGCGCCTTGACTGACCATGCTTAGTTCTGTCCATTCGGCTGCTTCAACGATCATTACACCGTCAGCGTCAAAACTAAACTTTGTCGGATTAATGCCGACCGATACCGAGTCGATCACGCCATCGTTTGCGAGTGTCAAATATTCGTTGCCGAGGTTCGTGGCGCTGATCTTTGCGGTGAACATCATGCCCTGCTCGGTGTCGACACGCTCGGTGAGAATGCCAATGATTTGCCCTGAGTCGTGCTGTCCGTAAAGTTTCGGTGCTCGACCAGTGACAGGCAACGCGCCTTGCATGATGCGTACTTCTGTACCGTCTGCCACTGTTGCTGTTTCGTCGTAAGTTACTGCGATGCCACTGATTGACCGGCGCGGCAATTCCCCTGCAGCGCCAGCGTCAACCGTGATCTGTGAAGGGGTTAAACGGATCATGAATTTGATACTACATCAACGGTCTCAGGCATTTGTGGCATGTCCTGATTTGGTAAAGAATATTCTGCGGTCAAATAATCCTCGACATCAAATTCGACATATGTGCCGGATGGAAGGACGTTGTTTTGTGAGAGTGTTGACGCGATGCAATCCGCGTATGGTTTCACACCAAACGACCAGAGGTCGAGCCTCGCACCCTGGTTGCTTACATATGAGTATCCGCCAACTGCGATGCCTGCAAGGTACGAAGGTATGTTGCACAAACGTGCCATCTCTTTGCTTTGATATTCGCTTGAGTCGATTAGCAACATTTTGTCGGGACTGGTGAGCGTCTCGGTATAAGTGACGAATTCGTTAAGAGCCGCAGTCTGGTTAGTTTCGCGAGCGTGATT
>CALACK010000105.1 GCA_937890395.1 uncultured Acidimicrobiaceae bacterium
GCGATACACGGCTGGCAGGGCCAACACGGCCGGCAATGGCGATGATTGGTTTCACGCGTTACAGGCTACAGAACGCTCCCTCTATCGTTACTTAGTTGCCTGTGAGGCGCTCAACGTCCAGAAGATCCTTCGGTCGCCCAGTCGCACGCTTGTTCTTCAACAAATCATCACGCCCAATAAATGGCACATGCATCCCGTCAACATCAATTACCCAACGGTTTGCCCAAGCATTTTCAAACTCGACACCACTAATTGAGGTGATGATGTCAATTCGGTACGGCGGATATCCAAGTTGCACTACCCGATCAAGAGTTGTGAAGTCGTCCGTTGTTAAATTGAGACTCCCAAAACCGAACTCGGCCAGACACTCGACGATCTTCTCGGCATTTTCAGAATTCGCCCACACCCACGCATCAAAGTCGTCTGTTGCGCGAGGATAACCATGAGCCGCGAGTGCGTAACCGCCGACAATTAAGAACCGAACGCCTTTAGCGACGAATAATTCGACAAACTCGTTGAAGTCCTTGTCGAGTTTCATCAGCACCTCCGAATATTCGTTGACGAATAATCTCTACTGCAGCGATTCTCTCTGCCGGATCACGGCTCAACCAATATTGAAGCTCAGAGTCACCTTCGTGCAACTTGACCCGGTTCACCACCAACGCCATCTGACCATTGCGGCGCAGCGGTATCGACATATCTATATTGTACCGAAGATACGCCGGCGTTGGGACGCAACACAATCTTTGAAACGTCCCCGTTTGTGTGCGCATACTTCCAACTTGAGCAACTCAAAGTCATCCAAAAACGCATCCAACAAAGGCGCTTTATCTCGGGATCGATTGACCCGATAAATGCTTCGCAACAACCCCAAACAGTCACGCTTCATATCTTGACCCAATGTGAATTTGAACTCGCGAGAAAAACTTTGAGTCAATTGGTGAACACGCAACGTCAGCCGATATACATCACGAAATACTGGCAAATCTTGATACAGCGCCACGAGTACCCCTCACAAGATTTTTTTGGTGGCACCAGCAAAGCTGGTGC
>CALACK010000106.1 GCA_937890395.1 uncultured Acidimicrobiaceae bacterium
ACCATGTTCTTAACATAGAGCATTAATTCTTTAGGCATTCGTGCTCCATACCCAAGGAGTGCTTTCATGATTCGTTGAACTTCTTTTACAAGTTCATCAGCAGAGAGTTTCGTCGGATCAATTGGCGGGCGATCTAATCCGAGATCAACAATCACCGCATCTAAGTCAGTATCCATTGGTAAGGCACCAAGATCTCGAAGCGCTGTGACTTGACCCTTGACGTCGTTTGTTGTTGCCCCAAGCATCAGTCGAAGAAAAGCAAGTCTTCGCGGACCACTTAGACGACCGACGATTCCGAAATCTAATAACGCGGTTCGACCATCTTTCATTACAAAAAGGTTTCCACCATGTAGGTCTCCGTGAAAGGCGCCGTGAACCATTGCGCCTTCCATGAATGCAATCATGCCTGTTCTAATTACTGCCTCTGTGTCAATACCGGCATTTTTCATTCCAACGACATCATCAAATTTGAAACCTTCGAGACGCTCCATAACCAAAACGCGCTGAGTAACTAATTTAGGGTGCGGACGCGGAACGATGTAGCCAGTTTGATTTAAATCTCGCAGAATGCGAGAGATGTCGATCATGTTGTCGGCTTCCATTCTGAAATCAAGTTCTTCAACAATTGTTTCAGCAAATAACTCGACTAAAGCGGGAGGGTTAGCCAGTGCAGCGATTTTCAATCGGCCAACAAGGTGTGGTGCCAGCCAAGACATAACTTTCAAATCTTTTCGTACAAGTTCGATCACTCTTGGTCGCTGAACTTTTACTACAACAGTTTCGCCAGTGTGCAGGCGAGCCAGATGAACTTGTGCGATTGACGCAGCCGCTAGTGGTGTCTTGTCAAAAAATTCAAAGACATCTTCAATTGTCGCGCCGAGATCGTGCTCGACGACCTTGCGGACATCTTTAAATGATTCGGCTGGTACCTGATCACGACAAAGTTTAAATTCATCGACAAGTTCGGTTGGAAACAACCCTTCTCCACTTGAAATTATCTGACCGAGTTTTATATACGTTGATCCAAGTTTTTCTACAGCCTTGCGCATTCGCTTTGAAATATCGCTCCGTGAGTCTTTTTCAGATTTGTAGTGGTTTAACTTCTTGTGCCAAAGCCATGGCAAAAGGGCAGCGAGAAGTACACGCGTTACAACTAACAGACGTAACACAGGAGGAATTCGTGAAGGCTTCGTAAGCATCGGCACTTCTTTGCGTGCGGCCTGACGCAAAACGGGAGCAATACTTAGCCAGCTAATTTCGTCGCGGTTCAAAACCCACGGAGGGGTATCACTGAATGCGCCCCAGTCAAGATCAGTCATCGCATTAGTCTGCCGTTTATCGGGCAGATTTATGCAACGCTGTGAGAACTGACTCAGCCAGATCGGCGCGACAGATAATTAAATCTGGCAACCAAGTATCTGAATCGTTGTAAATCAGTGGCGAGCCATCAATTCGACTTGTAAAAAAGCCTGCGGCGCGCGCGACTGCAACCGGTGCGGCAGAATCCCATTGATGCTGACCACCTGAATGTAGATAAATGTCACAGTCGCCAAGAACAACTGACATCGCTTTTGCACCGGCTGATCCGAGTCGCATTGCATCGCAACCCAGCGCATTTGCAACAATCACAGCTTCGCGCGGGGTGCGGGTGCGAGAGGTGACGAGTCGTGGCGGTCGGTCTTGTTTTTCGGGCGACACATGCGGAGGGTCGGTACTGAGTGTCAACTCGATTGCCGGCAAACTCACCGCACCTGCAATGAGGTCGCCGTAATTTGTTTCATCGCGCTGCCACAGTGCGACATGTACCGCCCAATCTTGTCGGTCTGGTTCGCTGAACTCTTGCGTGCCATCAAGTGGATCAATTATCCAAACCCGGTCGGCAGAAAGTCGTGCGGTGTTATCAACTGCTTCTTCACTAAGCACAGCATCGTTTGGTCGATGTTCGCGAAGTTGAGACATTAAAAACTCTTGCGCCATAGCATCGCCGGCATCTTTTAAATCCCAGCCGTAGAAGCCTCTGCTTACGAGTTCTTTTCTTAATTCGACAAGCCGCTTGCCGGTTTCTGTTGCAAGGTATGCGGCGAATTGCGCATCGTCGCGGTGTCTCAAATTTTCTGTACTTGTCAAGACTGCCGACCAAGTTTTGTCGCATCTCGAACAATTGAGCGAAGCGCAGTTTCGTCGGTGCCTGACTTAACAAGGTCGACAATTTGTCGTTCGAGAATTTGCGCATCGGCTTCGTCAAAGACATCAAGACGACCTGGGCTAGACGAGACACTGGCGATCAACAAGACAAGTGCTGCAATTGCAGTCGTAACCCCGATTGTTGTAACCAAACCGACGTTGTTACCGGCTATTGACGAAATGATCATGCCGGCGATACCTAATACGAAAATTACAGCACATGAAATGCGGATTACGCGAACGGCTGGAGAAGTCATTATTTTTCGCGCAAGTTATTTTCTCGAGAGAGGTTTGTATTTAATTCTCTTCGGCTGGTCAGCAGAGATTCCGAGTTCTTTTTTGCGCCATACTTCGTAATCAGAGAAGTTTCCTTCGAACCAGCGAACTTGGCTGTCTCCTTCGAAAGCCAAAACATGTGTTGCTATGCGATCTAAGAACCAACGATCGTGACTAATCACGACGACACAACCTGGGAAACTTTCAAGCGCAGTTTCAAGCGCACGCAAAGTATCAATGTCTAAATCATTAGTTGGTTCGTCGAGCAACAACACATTGCCCGCATTTTTCAAAAGTTTAGCCAAGTGCACGCGGTTTCGTTCGCCACCAGAAAGATCTCCGACACGTTTTTGTTGATCGCTGCCCTTGAAGTTGAAACTTGCGACATAAGCGCGACCGTTGATTTCGCGATTACCAACTTTCATCACTTCGACACCCGCAGTAATTTCTTCATAGACAGAGGCGTCTGCGTTTAGCGTGTCGCGACTTTGGTCAACGTAACTTAAAGAAACAGTGTCGCCAACAGTAACGGTGCCCGAATCTGGGCTCTCTTGGCCAGTTATCATGCGAAACAGAGTTGTCTTACCTGCACCGTTTGCGCCGATGATGCCGACAATTCCCGCTGGTGGCAAGTTGAATGTCAGTTCTTCGATTAATAGTCTGTCGCCATATCCCTTTGAAAGATTTTTAATTTCAATCACGACATCGCCAAGTCGTGGCCCAGGTGGAATCGCAATTTCTAATTTATTGTCGTCGCGTTCAGCCGCTTGGGCTTCAGCATGCAACTTGTCGTAGGCAGCAAGTCGCGCCTTACCTTTTGACTGACGAGCCTTTGGGGCCATACGCACCCAGTCGAGTTCGCGCTGTAATGTGCGGCGCCGAGTTTCGTTAGCTTTTTCTTCGCGCCCGAGTCGTTCTTGCTTTTGTTCCAGCCAACTTGTGTAGTTGCCTTCAAACGGAATGCCCTTGCCGCGGTCGAGTTCAAGAATCCATTTTGCAACGTTGTCTAAGAAGTAACGGTCGTGAGTGATTGCGACCACAGTGCCCGAATACTCTTGCAAGAATCTTTCAAGCCAGTCGACACTCTCAGCATCTAAATGGTTCGTTGGCTCGTCGAGTAGTAGCAAGTCGGGTCGGCTTAACAAAAGTCTGCATAATGCAACGCGACGTCGTTCTCCACCTGAGAGTTTTGTTACATCGCTGTCGTTGGGAGGGCAACGCAATGCATCCATCGCAATTTCAACATTGCGTTCAAGGCTCCATGCATCGGCAGCATTAATTTTCGCTTCGAGCTTTGCTTGCAGTGCACCAACTTTGTCGAAGTCGGCGTCTGGCTCAGCCCACATTGCGGTGACTTTTTCGTATTCGGCTAATAGGTCACGAATCGGCGCAACGCCATCCATGACATTTCCGAGAACATCTTTAGTTGGGTCAAGTTTCGGCTCTTGTTCAAGCAGACCAACTGAAAAGCCGGGCGTCAGGCGTGCTTCGCCGGTGAATTCATCGTCAAGACCCGCCATAATCTTCAGCAAACTTGATTTGCCGCTGCCGTTTGATCCGAGAACACCGATCTTGGCCCCAGGGTAAAAAGAAAGTGAAATGTTCTCAAGCACCGTGCGATCAGGTGGATAGAAGCGCGCGAGCTTGTAGCAGGTGTAAATAAATTCGGCAGCCATAAGACATATAAACTACTAGGCGATTTGCCGCGCTAGTTTCTTCGTATCTTAAACCGCTTCGTGTTTGGTTGTGGTAAGTTTTTAATGTCTTTTAGTCAGACAGTCCTAAATTTATAATTGAACGAGATTTAATCGAGTATTAAACGAATTTTAAAAAATAGAACTAAACGAAAAGGGAGAAATCATGGAATTATTAACTCAGGCTTATATCGGGGATTTTCTGTTTAGGTACCTGCACATTCTTGTGGGTATTACATGGATTGGTTTGTTGTATTACTTTAATCTTGTGCAGGTTCCAGCACTTGCTGCTTACGGAGACGAGGGCAAGGCTCGGATGCTGACTCTTGACAAAGTTGCGCGTCGTGCGTTGTGGTGGTTTCGTTGGGCTGCAATCGCAACTTTAGTAACAGGTTTGTTGATCACTGGTCTTGTGAAGGACTACTGGTTGCAAAATTATGCTCACAACATGACGATTTCTATTGGCATGATTTACGGCATCTTGATGGCCGCCAATGTGTGGATGATCATCTGGAAGAATCAAAAAGTTATTCTGGCAAACGCAGTGAATGTTTTGGGTGGCGCGGCTGCTGACCCTGCTGCTGCAGGTGCAGGTCGAAAAGCTTTGCTTGCCTCGCGTCAAAACTTCATTCTCTCTTTCGCAATGTTGTGGTTTATGGTCGGGTCAGGTCACTTTTATGGCTCGGCATTTGGTGATGCAACTCAAAGCAACGCCGTTACTTTGTTGATTATCGGTGTTGTGCTTGGTGCAATCTTGCAAATTAACGCACTTGGCATGCTTGGTGGTACTGCTGCAACAAACAAGTTGCTTTGGCCATTCGAGTCACATAAGAACGCGATGATCACGGGCGGTATCTTGTGGCTTGTTCTTTGGATTGCTTCAGAGGTGCTTCTTAAGTAGTCATCGTTAACATATAGTCGATGGTTGAGAGGTCTAGCCCCGAAGACTTTGGTGCAAACTCTTGGCTAGTCGAGGAAATGTACGAGCGGTACCGCGACGAACCTGAAAATTTGTCGGTGGCGTGGCGCGATTTTTTTAGCGACTATAAACCTGTTGGTACGCCGAAGGCCGACCCAACAGGTGAATTAATCAGACCGAGTTTCGACTCGTCGCCTGAAGTTATGTCAGAAGGTTTTTCAGCGAGTGTCGCAGCAACTATTGCAGCACCAGCGGTTGCTGCGACAAAGTTGAAGCCAAAGTCTGAGACGACATTTTCTGACAACAGTAAATCGGTGATTAGAGAAACGATCTCGTCTGAATCGACGTCGCGTGTGCCGCGACCGGTTGCCACTTTTTCGCCAGTTGAACAGACACCACTAGAAGTAGTCGAGCCCGAGCCCTTGCGTGGAGTTTCAGCAGTTATTGCTACCAACATGGAGGCGAGCCTTGCGGTGCCTACTGCGACAAGTGTGCGTCAAGTGCCAGCAAAACTGCTTGAGGTTAATCGGAAAGTTATTAACGGATATCGCGAACGAAGTGGCGAAAGTAAAATTAGTTTTACGCATCTGATTGGATACGCGATAGTTCGAGCGATCGCTGATTCTGTACCGAATATGAAGCATGCGTATGAAGCCGATGGACAAGGCAAGCCGCAGATTAAAAAGTTCAACCATGTGAATTTGGGTTTGGCCGTTGACGTTGACAAGGGCAAAGGGCAACGAAGTTTGGTCGTGCCAGTTTTGCGTAACGCCGACACACTTGACTTTGCTGGATTTCTGTTGACTTACGAAGACATCATCCGCAAAGTTCGTGCAAATAAGTTGACGCTTGAAGATTTTAAAGGTGCAAACATCAGCCTGACCAACCCAGGCACAATCGGCACACAAATGTCGGTGCCACGTTTGATGGCCGGTCAGGGGCTGATTGTCGGCGTAGGCACGATCGACTATCCCGCCGAATTTCAGGGCAGTGATGAGCGTGCATTGGGTCGATTGGGTGTGTCTAAAGTTGTGACGATCACCAGCACTTATGACCACCGAATTATTCAAGGCGCCGAAAGTGGAATGTTCTTGAAATACGTTCATGAACTTTTGATTGGCGAGCATAATTTTTATGCGGATATTTTTAGCAGTCTTGGTGTTCCTTATGAGTCGGTGAAGTGGCGAGACGATTCAAATTCGCTTGACAGCGAAGATGCATTGCTAGAAAAGCAGATGCACATCGCGACATTGATTCGCGTGCATCGTGTGCGTGGTCACTTAATTGCAGATCTCGACCCGTTGCATTGGCGTGCACCACGAATGCCACGCGAACTCGACCCGGCAACATATGGCCTATCGGTTTGGGACTTGGATCGCGAGTTCTTGACCGGTGGCGTTGGTGGTGTCAATCGTTCAACTCTTGGCGAATTGCTAGGTGTTTTGCGCGATGCATATTGTCGCACGATCGGTGTCGAGTACATGCACATTCAAAATACCGATGAGCAACGATGGATTCAAGAACATTTCGAGGGTGTCAAGCGTAATGATTTTGCAGTTGACAAGATTCAAGTGCTTGAACGACTGAATGCTGCTGAAGCATTTGAGCGATTTTTGTCAACCAAATATGTTGGCACGAAACGATTTGGTCTTGAAGGCGCAGAATCGGCGATACCAATTCTTGACAAAATTTTGAATCTTGCCACAGATGCAAAAATACAGGGCACAGTCATTGGTATGGCCCATCGCGGTCGTTTAAATGTATTGGCAAACGTCGTGGGCAAAAAGTATGACCAAATTTTTCAAGAGTTCGAGGGCTATGTTGACCCTTCATCAGTACAAGGCTCGGGCGACGTTAAATATCACCTCGGCGCAAAAGGCGAGTTCGTTGCGCAGAGTGGCGCAAGGATGCATGTTGAGTTGGTGTCGAATCCAAGTCATTTAGAAACTGTTAACCCTGTCGTGCTCGGCACGGTGCGCGCAATGCAGGATCAAATTGATCCGCCGCTTACATACAGCGTGTTGCCTTTGGCGATTCATGGTGACGCCGCTTTCGCCGGTCAAGGTGTTGTTGCCGAATGTTTGGCGATGAGCGATACGTCTGGTTACAGGGTTGGTGGCACGATTCATTTGATTATCGACAACCAAATTGGTTTCACTACTTCGCCTGAGTATGCGCGCTCGTCGCAATATTGCAGCGATGTCGCTAAAACTGTTCAAGCGCCTATTTTCCACGTCAACGGTGATGACCCAGAGGCATGCGTGCGAGTTGCGCAACTGGCATTCGAATATCGTCAGCAGTTTCACAAAGACGTTGTAATCGACATGATTTGTTATCGCCGATATGGGCATAACGAAGGTGATGATCCGAGTTACACGCAGCCATTGATGTACAAGGCGATTGCGGAGCGTCGCAGCGTGCGCAAACTATATGTTGAAACTTTGGTTAAGCGTGGCGATATAACAATCGAGCAAGCAGAAGTTTCGCTTAGTGATTATCAAGCGAAGTTACAAGATGCGCTTGAGCAAACTCGGGCCAAACCAAATGAAAAAGTTATTGCAGCAAAGCCACCAGCGCCGCAGGGAGTTTTGCCACATCTTGCAACTGGTGTGAAGCGTGAAGTCATCAGCAGGGTGTTGACGCAATTGACTTCGTATCCAAAAGATTTCATGGTTCACCCAAAACTATTGCGGCAGTTCGAGAACCGTGACGCGCAGATTGTAAAAAGTGATGATGTTGACTGGGCAACAGCCGAAGCTTTGGCGATTGGTAGTTTGTTGCTCGAGGGCACATCTGTGCGCCTCGCTGGACAGGACACTCGACGTGGCACATTTAGCCATCGTCACTCGACATTGGTCGACTATTTGAATGAGAGTCGTTGGGTTCCGCTTGCTGAGATGCCAGAAGCGACTGGTCGATTCTGGGTGTATGACTCTTTGTTGAGCGAATATGCCGCACTTGGTTTTGAATACGGCTACGCGCATGCAAATCAAAAAGCACTTGTGATGTGGGAAGCGCAGTTTGGCGACTTTGTCAACGGCGCACAAATTATTATTGACCAGTATTTGGTCGCTGCCGAAGATAAGTGGGGTCAGCACAACGGACTGGTGTTGTTGTTGCCACATGGCTATGAAGGACAAGGGCCGGAGCACTCTTCAGCACGCATCGAAAGATTTTTACAATTGTGCGCCGAAGACAACATTCAAGTTTGTAATCCGACAACTTCTGCTCAGTATTTTCACTTACTACGACGTCAAGTTAAGCGCGATGTCATGCGACCTTTGGTTGTCGTTGCTCCGAAGCAACCTCTTCGAATGAAAGAAAGCCGATCTTTGATTGAAAGTTTGACAACCGGCAGCTTCAATGAAGTGATTGACGACCCTTTTGTGATTGAACCTAGTGAAATCACTCGAGTTGTGTTGTGCAGCGGCAAAGTTGCATGGGATGCAATTTCTGAGCGCGACAAGCGCGGCGCAAAAGTCGCTGTTGTTCGCGTTGAACAGTTATATCCGTTTCCGATTGATCAGATTCGTACGGCAATCTCAAGATATAAAAATGCTAAAGAAATTGTGTGGCTTCAAGAAGAACCAGAAAATATGGGACCAAGATATTTTGTTGATGACCGAATTTGGGCGCTCAAACAAGAGGGATACTCGTTAATTCATGTTGCGCGCGTTGAATCAGGTAGCCCAGCAACTGGGTCAAAGACGATTCATGACCAAGAACTCGCTGATTTGATGGAGCAAACTTTTTCTAACTAGTAACTTGCTGAGCGTGGTTGAATAGAGATGTGGTTAAACCGTTCACTCATGTTGTAGTTGACGGTTCTAATTTAGCGACCGAAGGTCGATCCGAACCAAGCCTCAAGCAATTAAACGAGGCCGTGCTCTCGTTCATGAATGAGTTTCCAGACACGAAAATAACCGTTGTAGTTGATGCGACCTTTGGTCATCGGGTTGATCGAAGAGAACGAGCAGAATTTGATGCTGCAATTAACAACAATGAACTTGTCGCACCACCAGCTGGTGCTGTTGGTCGTGGAGATGGATTTGTTTTAACAATCGCTGACAAAGTTAAAGCAAGTGTTTTGTCCAACGACAGTTATCAAGAATTTCACGATCAATATAAGTGGCTATTTGATGAAGGTCGACTTATCGGTGGCAAGCCCGTACCAAATGTTGGTTGGGTGTTTATCCAACGACTTCCGGTGCGCAAGCAGTCTGGTCGAGAAAGTTCTGCAACTCTGCGACGAGCGAAAGCTGTTCGTGCGCCGTCGCGTCCTATGCCGGTGCCAAAAAATCCACCGCCAACAGCAAAAGTTACAGCAAACTCGCCAAAGCCAGTCGCACAAGGCAATAAGCCAAGTTCTAATTCAAAGCCAACTCCAAAACTGAATGAACTCACTACATTCTTGAATTTTGTCGAGAAAAATCCGGTGGGCACAAAACTTAAGGGCATCGTTGAGAGTTACGCATCTCATGGTGTTTACGTGAAAGTTGGCGAAGTGTTGGGCTATCTTCCGATGCAACTTATGGCTAACCCGGCACCGCGAAGCGCTCGCGAACATGTCAAACTTGGGGCTTCTCTGAATCTTGTGATTGTTGGTTATACACCGTCAAGACGAAGTGTTGAACTTGCCGTATTCGGTGTAGAGCCAGTATCTACTCAGCGAGTGACTGCCCGTGTAGCGACACCCCGAAATGTTGGTCCAATTCGAACGGCGACAACTCGAATTGTGCAAATTAAAAAAGCCAAGCGCCTGCGCCAGAAGTCAAAAGCAGTTCAGAAGAAGAGTCCGCCCAAGAAACGCTGATAGTAAAAACTCAGAATAAGTGACACGCGAGTGATTTTTAGTACGGTAAGGGCGTGCTGATTGCTACATGGAACGTCAATTCGTTAAAAGCCCGTCTTGAGCGCGTGACCCAATGGGTAAGTGAAAATAATCCCGATGTGTTGTGTATGCAAGAAACAAAAATGAAGAACGAAGTTTTTCCGACTTCAGTATTTTCTGAACTTGGCTATGAGTCTGCTCATTTTGGTCAGGGTCAGTGGAATGGTGTAGCGATAATTTCGCGAGTTGGTTTAGAAAACGTGATATCAAATTTCGCACCGACGATTGAGCCGGACAGCGAGGCACGTATTATTTCTGCAACCTGCGGTGGAGTCAAAGTTGTCAGCGTGTATGTACCAAACGGTAGGGCGTTAGATAATGATCATTACACCTACAAACTTGAGTGGATGAAGAAGTTGAAACAACATGCCACAAAAATTGCCAAACCAACTGAAGATTTAGTGATTGGCGGTGACTTTAATATTGCGCCAACAGACGACGATGTCTGGGATGTCACTAAATTTGAAGGCGCAACTCATGTGAGCGAACCAGAGCGCAACGCGTTTGCTTCGCTGTGCGAATGGGGATTGACCGATGTTTTTCGAGATATGCACCCGGAACCCAAAGTTTTCTCTTGGTGGGACTATCGCAACGGGAGTTTTCATAAAGGTGAAGGAATGCGGATTGATTTTTTGTTGGCGACGAAATCTTTGGCCAAGCGCGTAAAGTCTTCAGAGATTGACCGCAACGCTCGTAAGGGCGAGAAGCCAAGTGATCATGTGCCAGTGATGATGACGATTGAAAAGACATCATAATTTTGGAAGCATGAACATGTCTGAACCTAGTTTCATCAATGCCTTCAAAGGGTTTCATATTCGAACTGAAGAACGTTCGCCAAGCGATGAAATACGAATGCAGATTGCCGAAGAATTAAGAGTCGTATTTGATGAATTGTTGGCTACTTCAGCGCCAGTCGAAGAACTCGAGCGAACTCGAGCGATTATCAGTCAAGCGGTTTCACTTTTGAAGTCTCGACCTCATAGTCATGATTACGAAGGGCCTGCCGAAGGTTCGTTGGCGCCGATGAATAGTTTTCTAGACCGCAGCCCGATCATTGGTGCGATTAATCCACTTTCTGTGCCGATGCGCATGGACATTGAAGGCGATGGGGGCAGCGAATCGACTGTTGTTGGTCATGCGACGTTTCCGGCTGCTTACGAAGGGCCGCCAGGCTGTGTGCATGGTGGTTTTATCGCCGCATATTTTGACGAAGTTTTAGGAATGGCGCAATCGTTGAGTGGAAACCCAGGCATGACGGTGAACTTGACGGTTGATTATCGAGCACCGACACCACTAAAACAACCTGTTATTTTTCGTGGTCGAGTCGTATCGATTGATGGTCGCAAGATCAGCGTTGCCGGAACTTTGCATCACGGAGAAACTTTATGCGCAGAAGCAAAGGGACTTTTTGTGTCGATGCGTCCCGAAGTTTTTTCACGACTAGTAGAAATCCGCCAAGCGCAACAAGCGCAACAAGCGCAATAACCGCAATAATGCCTAGACCGTAACGCCGGCCTTAGCGATTATTGTTAGCAGATCAGGTCCGATTTGCTTCGCTGTTATCTGACCAACAATTTTGCCTAAATCTTCGATGCTCGTGGGCTTTTGCAGTGCAATCAAATTTAGTTCATGATCTGCCAGTACAGCATTTGGTAGTTGTCTGATCACGCGCGCACGGCTACTGCGCCATTTCTTGAGTTGATCTTCGAGCGAGACTACTCGCTCACTTGCACTTACTCGAGCAGTGCGTTTTGAAATCACATTGTGATCAACTATGGGTGCTGAATCAGAAATCTCTGCGACAAGTGAACTTCGACCGGTCGTTCGACCTTTGCGACTTTCGCTCCAGGTAATAAATAGTTGATTTGATGCTCGTGTCAATGCGACATATGCCAATCGCACTTCTTCTTGTTGTTGTTCTTTGCTAATCGCTGAGATATGAGGCAATAATCCGACTTCAGCACCAGCCACAACAACGCAATCCCATTCGCGACCTTTAGCCGAATGAAATGTCAAAACTTCTACGCCATCGGGGCCTTGTTGTTCGGCTGGGTTGGTGCGCATCCATGATGCAAAGGTTCGACCATCAACCGAACCTGGGTGATCAAGTTTGAGAAAGAGTTGTAATTGTTCAGCAACCCATCGTTGGATTTCAGATGTTGACTCAGTGAACACATCAGTCGCCCAAGTTGTCAGGCTATTTCTAGTAGTGCATTGAGCTGCATCACTAATCGCTGAAGTGAGTTCTGGTGCGGGTCGTGATGTGCGAACGGGGATTCCACTAGCAACCAAAGCATCAACGATTGGCTCTATTTGATTGTTCGTGCGGACTAAAACGGCAGACATCTTCCACGGGTTGGCGCCGCCGCGAGAGGCGTAACTCCATAACATTGTGGCGATTCCAGTGGCCTCTGCCTCGTTATCGGAAAAACCCTTCGCGATTACAGGCTCTGAGTCTGGACGCATCGATTTGGCTTTGAGTTTGTGATCTGCATGGGTAGCCACAGCCTTCGCAGCGGCCAATATTTGTGGCGAGCATCGATAGTTGTTTGGTAGATGCAAAACCGTTGTGCCGCGCAATTTATCAGGTAGTTCGTCAAATAGTTTTCTGTCTGAACCGTTCCATCCATAAATTGCTTGCATCGGGTCGCCAACCACAAAAACATCGGAGCGTTGTCCACGAATCGCATCAAATAATTCGTATTGCAGAGGGTTCATATCTTGGGCTTCGTCGACAAACAGATGCCGATATCGCCAGCGCACGGCTTGGGCGTAAGCATTATCGGTTCGCATTGCCTCAATCACGCGAGTAATCAAATCATCTAAATCCAAAACGTTTCGTTGCAACTTTAGTTGTTCGTATTTTTTATAGATCGTGGCGATCTCGTTATGCGGAGCAGGTGCGTAGCGACCCAAACGTTTCGCAGTTTGAGCAAATGTTGCAGGTTGAATCAATCGTGCATGTGCCCAATCAATTTCGATAAGAATCTCGCGACTACGCGACGCCAGTGGATGATCGCCAATTGCAGTTGCTAAAAGTTGTTGACGGTTATTTATTATTGCCGGCATCGGCTTGTGAAGATCAGAGAGCCGTTGTCGTAGAAGTGCGAGTGCGATCGCATGAAAGGTGCCAACTGTTACTGATTGCAAATCACGCGCGACCCCAAGGTGCAGCAGTCGTCGGCGCATTTCACTGGCGGCTTCGCGGGTGAAAGTGATCGCTAAAACTCTCTCGGCAGCGGCTGAACCGGTGGCAATTCGATAGGCGATGCGATGTGTGAGAACTCGAGTTTTGCCTGACCCGGCACCGGCATGTACAACTGTGGCCGTCTCGGGGCAAGTTACCGCAGCGCGCTGATCGGCGTCCATTGCTCTCAGTAGTTCTTCGGCATCCACACCCCAACGCTAGGCGGTGAGTGTGCGGACTTATAAACTCTGTGCGTGGCATACTCGCGCAAACTTCTAAATCCTGATGAGCAAGTGCATCTTGATCTGCGCCCCCACTGGGTGGTGTTTATCAAGCCTGCTGTGTTCACGATTTTAATTGCGGTGGCTATTTCTAGAGCTCAAGAAATTGCTAACGCTTCATTGAAGATTGGTGTGAATCGTGTTTTACTAGTCGCACTAGTTGCTTCACTTGGCTCGGTAAGTTTCGTTGGGTTGAAATGGTATTTTACATTTTTTGTCGTGACCTCGCAGCGTGTGATTTATCGTGAAGGAATCTTGGCACGCCGTGGAGTCGAGATCCCGCTTGACCGAGTCAACAATGTCAATTTTGCGCAATCAATTTTTGAACGAATGCTTGGCGCGGGAGATTTATTGATTGAGTCAGCCAGCGACGACGGTCAACAATTATTTAGTGACATTCGCAAACCAGAAGAAGTACAAAACATAATTCAAGAAGCAATTCACGTCAGTGGCAGCGGCTCAATTGACTACGATTCGGTTGTCGAGCAACTTGAGCGTCTCGAGGCGTTACTTAACCGAGGCTCGATAACGATGGCCGAGTTCGAAGAACAAAAACGCCGATTGTTGCAAGAGTAAGAAAGACAGAATATGGCGCGTGCAAAAATATCATCAACTATTGAAATTGAATACGAAACATTTGGCGATCCGAAAAACCCAGCTCTGATTTTGATGGAAGGCCACGGAGCCCAAATGGTCAAATGGGACACTGAATATTGCAAAATGTTTGCGGCCAAAAATTTATTTGTAATTCGTTTTGATAATCGTGATTGCGGATTGTCAACAAAATTTGATGGAATTGAAGTTGATCTCGGTGCTGTCTTGAAAGCGGCGTTGCTTGAAGAACCTGTGCCGCCCGTTCCGTACACACTTTCTGACATGGCGAGCGATGTTGTCGGCTTGCTTGACTATCTAAAAATTGATCGGGCACATATTTTTGGCGTATCTCTTGGCG
>CALACK010000107.1 GCA_937890395.1 uncultured Acidimicrobiaceae bacterium
TTCAAAATAACGAGTCAGTTCCCAGTCGGTGACATGCCGATTGAAAGCAGCCCACTCTGCTTTTGCGTGTGCGAGCACATGACCGTGCACCGCTGGTCCGAAGCACTCAAAAGCGATCGCACTGTTTTGCCAACATTGAATTGCCTCGATCAATGTGTTCGGAATGCGTGCAAGATCGGTGGCTTCATATCCATTGCCTTTGAACGCCGGCTCGAGCGACAGTTTGTGGCGAATTCCATACATTCCACCGGCGATTGTGCCGGCAAATGCAAGATAACTATTGGCATCAGCACCAGGAACGCGACACTCGACGCGAGCGCCAGCACCATGACCGACAACGCGCATACCGAGCGTGCGATTATCTGATCCCCATGCAATTGCGGTTGGTGCCCACGAACCAGGTTGAAAGCGGCGGTAACTATTGACAGTTGGCGCCCACAACAAACTGAAGTCACGGGCAGTTGCCAACAAGCCGGCCATGTAATAACGAAAAACTTCTGGCATCTCGTCTGATGATGCGCCGCTCGCAAATGCCGGCGTGCCATCTTGTTGCCACAAACTTGAATGCACATGACACGATGATCCGGTCTCTGAGAAATTCCATTTGGCCATAAAACTCACAGAGCGACCATGCGATGCGGCGATCTCTTTTGCCGCCGACTTATAAATCAGATTGCGGTCTGCCATCTCGAGTGCCTCGGCGTAACGCAAGTTGACCTCGTGCTGACCGCGACCTGCTTCGCCTTTCGAACACTCAACAGGAATGCCGCATTCATCCAAGTTTCGCCTGATGTCACCGATCACATATTCATCAAATGTGGTCTGCACGATTTGGTAGTCCTGCATCCACGGGGAATGAGGGCTCAGCCCGCGATAGTCTTTTTCGAACGCCTCGCGATACGACTCGTGAAACAGATAGAACTCAATCTCACTGCCGATCATCGGAGTAAAACCAGATTGTTGCGCCACTTCAATTTGGTCGCGCAATATTTGTCGCGGTGACACCGTGACTCGACTACCTGTGCGAGGGTCACTTAAATCTGAAAGAATCAGCACGGTATTTTTTTGCCACGGCAAAACTCGAATCGTGTTCCAGTCGGGCATCGCAACCATGTCGCCGTAACCCTGGTCATAACTTGCAAACGCAAAACCCTCAAGCGCATTGTCATCCATGTCGGTGGCGATGAGATAGTTACAATTCTCGGTTCCGTGATCGGCGACGTCTTGCAAAAAAAACCAACCGGTCATGCGCTTGCCAACCATGCGGCCCTGCATATCGGGAAACGCGACGATTACCGTGTCGATCACGCCGGCGTTTATCGCGGTAGTCAGTTCATCACGCGTCATTGATCGATGCGCCGCCCCATCGCTCGGGCCCTGCGCGCTTGCCATGCACGAAAGTTTACGCACTTATATTGGATAAAGTAAACCTTCCTGTCGTCTCTCTGGCCAAGTGGGATGATTCAGCGACAGATCGTCGCGCCTACGCATCAGTAATCGCTCGTGCCTGTCACGAGATCAAGAAAGTCAACTCGCCATACTTTCGTGGCTGGGAGCGCGTCGGCAGTCTACAGCACATTCGGTGAGGGATAAAAATTTACGGTATTAGTGCAGGAGGCAACCAAACTTGAGTTATCACCATCAAAACCTTGGTTGGCAAGTAGATAACAACAAGGGCCACGCCAACCATGACGAACCATATGATGACCTTAATCCAAAGAGGGTTGCTTTCTTCGGTAAGAACCATGGCTCCTAAAAAGAAAGATATGGCCTGCCAGAACAGCAATAACGGAGTGACAACCAAACTAGTGATGGCCAGCACAATAGGTTTCTTTAAAGTTTCTGTTAACTTCACAATGTCAAAAAATATTACACCGTGGTGATATTTACTGATTCACTGACTTACTGAAACGATTTTGAGAGCCTTCAAAACTTCTAGAAGTAGCCGTTACTTCATCCCCATCCACCTGCCGAGTTTGTTGCGCCGACCACTACGCGACAACGGTATGCCCGTAGCCCTCGATGCTCCACGCTTTGCCTTAGTTACACCCAACGCACGCTTTCACGAAAAAGATAGTCCTGGTCCAAGTTTCATTTTGCCCCTGATTAGAAACTAAACCTAGTCCAGCTATATACCTAATTTAATAAAATTGACAAACACAAGTTGCGAGATTCGCTACTTGTGCTCCTCAAGTTTAACCGCCTAACGTCTAACTTTATTGGTCGATCGGCAACTTCTCGCCAATATGATTCTCATCAACACGGTGTCTACGACACTCATGCTCTCTAATTTTTCGTCACGAATTTTTCGCGAGGCAAGTCAAAAGGGTATCGAGCAACTCAGCGGCGCGAACGTCGTCACTCTCTAATTTGAACTCGCGCATCGTGTAAGAAAAACTCGTGTGCAAACTCGGCCACGCACCGTGCGTCGAACCACCCGCACCTGTGTGTCCAAATGCATCAATCGGCGCACCTAACTGCGAAGGGTTCGGGTTAAGTTCAAACCCGACACCAAAACGCAATAACCGCCCCGAGAGCGGGTCATCACCGAGCGACCGCTGCCTGCGAGCGACGGCAATCGTTTCTGGTTTGAGCAGTCGCACACCGTCGAGTGCGCCACCATTAACCAACATCGCGTACAACCGCGCCATCGAAAAAGCGTTCGCCACGCCACCGCCACCAGGCAATTCGATTTTTGCAAAACTGCTCGTGCCGCGCTCAGCCGGAATCATGCCGTAAACATGCTTCAATCGCACATCAGCATTCGGGTCAGACAAAGCCGTGTAGTTATAGTTGCTCGCTCGAGTCGTCTCGGCAATTCGTGGCAAAACCTCATCGCGTGCACCAATATGCAAATCAAGATCTAAAGGTCTGGCAATTTCATCGCGCACAAAGTTGCCGATACTTCTTCCGTCGGCTCGGCGAACCAGTTCGCCCGCTATCCATCCGAATGTCATCGCATGATACGAAGGCGCACCAATCGGCACGAACGGCATCTGCTCAGCGACAAGTTGCGCCATATAGATCGGATCAGATAATTCGGCGACACTAACTTGGCGCTCGAGCCCAGGCACACCAGCAACGTGTGCCAAAGCGTCACCGATCAGCACCTCGCCTTTGCCACCAACCGCAAACTCGGGCCACATCGACTCAATCGGTGCCTCAAGATCAATTAACCCGCGTTCAACGCACATCAATATTGCAACCGCGCAAATGCCTTTCGTTCCTGAGGCAATCACACACAGCGAGTCGTCGCGCCACGGCAAACCATCTTTTTGTTGACCGCCCCATAGGTCGACGACCTTCTTGCCCGCAACAAATGCCGCAAAAGATGCACCGGCATTCGCCTGCGAATGATGTTTCTCGAAAATTTCGCCGACTGGTTCATAGCCCGCAGCCACGAACAGACTGCGTGTCACCGCATCGACCTCTCGATACTCGGTGTCGCCGAGATCAAACTCTGCGTATATTGCTGCTGAGGGTTTCCGATCACAGACTCTGACGGCCCAACT
>CALACK010000108.1 GCA_937890395.1 uncultured Acidimicrobiaceae bacterium
CCCAATTTGATTGCTGGCGCTAATTCCCAGTTGGTGTCATAGGGCGAGTGCTTTGCGTATGTATTGTTTAAGCCAAATTTCGGCATGACGGCAAAAACTGTTCTGGCAAATGCGACGCGGTCGTCAAGGTACAAATTGAAATGAGTTGCGTAGAGTTTAAGCAACTCAAGATTTGTCGTCTGACTTGCGTCGACGAAAATCAAGAAGCCTTTGTTTCCAGAATTCTGCAGTTCTCGGCATAGTGGTTCGAGTTGTTCTATATAGACCGAGGCAAACCCTGGGCGCTGTGGTCGTTTGAAGCGATACATTCGCACCGGTGTAAAGCGGTTTAAGACGACTAAGAGAACCCAGCACACAAGTGAGAGCGGATATGCGACCAGAGTGACGAGTATTCGTCGAAGAACAAACAACTTTGAAAAAGACGCCAACGATGCGTAACCTTTTTTCAGAGTTTGGTCGTAGAAAAGAACTCGAGTAATTCTGTCGTTGGCGACATTTTTTACGCGCGTCAAAACTGCTTTCATCAAAGTGAAATCCAGATTGCTTTTGAAAAGTTAGCGGCCGTGTTTGGCGAGGTATTTTTCAACAGGGGCGAAGTTGAATCTCGAGTCGTCGGTCCAGCCGTCTTTTGGTGGGCGACCCATAACGATTAGGTGATCGGCACCAGCCGCAGCAAACTCGTCAGCCATTTCGAGATCTTCTGGGTTAATCGCTACGGTGCGTTCAATCTCGCGCGGGTTGCGCCCGATTTTGGCGCACCACTGATCGATCACTTCATTTTTTTTGCGCACATTTTCGACAGGTCCAAACACATTGCTCAAATCGGCGTGCTCGGCGACCAACCGCAACGTAAACTTCTCGCCACTACCACCAATCATCAAAGGCATCTTTGGGTTCACGGTGCCAGGGTTTAACTTCGCGAGACGCTCTTTTATAACCGGCAACCCCTTTTCAAGAATCTTCAACCGACCAACTGCAGTGCCGAACTCGTAGCCGTATTCGGTGTAGTCACGCTCAAACCAACCCGAGCCGACGCCAAGAATAAATCGCCCACCACTAATGTGGTCAATTGTTCGAGACATATCGGCCAGCAATTGTGGGTTGCGATATGTAAAGCAAGTAACCAATGCACCAACAGTGGCGTGTTTGGTTTCTGCTGCAATCGCCGCCAACAGTGTGTAGGCCTCAAAGTGTGAGGCGTCAGGGTCGCCATACAGAGGATAAAAATGATCCCACACCCAAATACTGTCTAATTTCAAAGCATCAGCGTGCAACCAAGTGTCACGCATTGCCTTCATGGTTGTATTTTGTGGATGTATTTGGATGCCGATTTTCATATCAAAATTGTATCCCCTTCTTTAAAACCTATTAGATTTAGTAGTAGCACTTACCTAGAGATTCGAATTAAGGAGTCGTATGTCTAAGTTCCGAAAGTCCGCATATGGTTTTGTAGTTGCAACAATGCTTGCGGTCACATTCACGCCACTTCGTAGTGCGAGTGCACTCGTCGAGTGGTCGCTCGCTGAAGATTCAGTATCACTCAGTTTGACCGGGGTTTCACCACACGTTGAACGCACGGGCAGTGCTGATCGACTTTGGTATCCAGGTGGGCTTGCCGGCACGGCAGTTGCCGATTGCAACGATGCTGGCGCGTGCACCAGTGTTTCGATCACGGGGCGCTTGGGTAGCGACTTCACTGCAGTCACATTGCCTGATGGTACTCGTCGTGCTTATTTTGTTGAGATTTCGCCAAATGCAGGTACAAAATCTGTTTCGTCTGCCGCTTGTTTAACTACTGCCTGCACAGCGGTTGGTACATCAACTATTGCTGCAGCAGAACTTGTTGTATCACAAACTGTTAAAGCATGGGGAGTGCCTGATGCTGTGGTTACTCCCGATGGCAAAGTGCGACTTTATGTTGTCGAGAATCCATCAGACGGCAGTTGCACAGAAAAACTTGCGAGTTATATTTCCCCAGACGGAGTCACGTTTACAAAAGAAGCGGGTTGGCGTTTAGAAAATGGGATAAGTGTTGACCCTGAAATTCTCCGCGCGAAAACTGGCGACTGGATAATGGTCTTGGCCGACGGGCCAGGTTGTAGCGACCGAGTGCAGAAACTTTATGTTGCAACTTCAAATGACGGTTTGACTTGGTCAACACCGCAAAAGATTTCAAGTTCAGATTTGAGTCGACTCGACCCAACTGGTTATGAAATTTCAACAAATGTTTATCGTATTTATTATGCAACTGCGCCTGCTGGTCAAGGCGTAAATGCAACTTACACAATCAAGCGTGGCACGATTTCGATAAAGCAATCATCTGGTGAGGTTTCAATTACAACTGGTAAATCGTCATCGAAAAAGACAACGATCAAATGCGTTAAAGCCAAGGTAACAAAAAAGGTAACAAAAAAGGTAACAAAAAAGGTAACCGGAGTAAACCCCAAGTGCCCAAGTGGTTTTAAAAAGAAATAGCAGCAAATTCGCTGCTAGATATTTTTAGTTAAGTGAGTTAACTACGCAGTAGACAGAGAGTCCTTCGTTTGAAAGAAGTGTGCTGGCCGAACTTGCTCTAACGTCTGATGATTGCCCTGCGTTGTTTGTCATTGCTGGCATTGGCGCAGCAGCGGCACCCGATTGCACAGTCGCCGTACCCTTCAGGCATCCCAAAATATATGGGAAGCTCGTGACTGCGTGATAGCCGTAACTACCGTCTGGTTGATTGCGACCATTGCATGCGTCGAGCACAAGCGCGTCAGAACTTGCCGTATACGAGTATGCACTCCACACGTTTGACGCTGGGTTACCGATTTTTGTGTAACCTGATCGAACAGTGCCTGTAGAGGTACACGCGACGTTAAGGCATGCAGTTGGTCCGTAAATTGGAAACCCGTCAATCGCGTATCCAAGTACGGCGAGGCTACTTAAATTACATGCAGCGATTTGATACAGAACATGGTTATGAAATGCATCTCCAGGCCCAGCGTGTCCGCCACAAGTATCGAGCAAACCGTTGTAATTTGGATCACCGTAAGGTGCCGCGGCAGGGTAAGGGCCTTCGGTTGGTCCAAAGATTGCGAGACCAGTAGTTGTGAAGCCGAGTGTTCCCATTGTTGGTGTCGTACCGCCGATCGAAGTTGGCGATGCAGCGACAGCCGGGTTTCGCGCTATTTTCCAGGTGTACGACTGGGCGGCAAGTGCATGTGGAGTTTTGGCGACAAACGTATAACTGATCATGTTGTTCGATGAAACTGTTACGACCGAGTCTGTACAAGAAACCGAGATTGAAGGTTTTGCGTAGCCTGAGCCAGCCCCAACAGAACCAGACAAATTAGGAAATCTTGCGGTTGGGCATTCGCCAATTGTGCGAAGACCACTCGCACCAGAAGTTGTTGCTGCTGGCACAGTCGCAACGGTGGCCACGGTTGTCGTTGGTGCAACGGCGGCAACTGTCGTTGCGGTTATTGACACTGGCGAAGTCGGAGCAGGCAAAGCTGGCGCCTTTCGCCACTTAAGTTTCTTGCCAACTTTGGTGCAAATAAGAGGCTTGGTGGCGGAGCCCCCCATGATCCCTGCGCGAGCGCACTTACCACCAACACTTGCTGCTGATACTTGCTGGGTTGGAACGATGATTGCTAAAACGCTGGCAACAATTACTGCGATTATTTTAAAGGATTTGAACATCGGGTGAGCCTAATTCGTGCTAAATCACTTCGCAACGACCGATGTGATAGATCACTGCGGACTAGGTGTCGCTTTATGTTCACCTTGCATTAACAATTGCACTTTGGGTCAGCGCCTGAACCTCAGCCACTGTGGCTGAACGCGGATTCGTGCGTGCTGCGGAATCTTTCAGCGCCTTAAGGGCTATCCGCTCTACACAATCGAGTGGCACACCAATTTCACTTAACGATTTTGGAATTTTTATTTCATCGAGCATCACTTCAACCGCAGTAATAAAACCATCAATCGAGTGGTCTGACATATTCATGGCTTCGGCCATGCGCCGCACTTTGTCGTCCATGCCGGGCAGATTGAACCGCAATACAACGGGCAAAATAATTGCGTTCGTCAAACCGTGATGTGTGTTGAACTCGGCACCGATCATGTGCGAGATGGCATGAACTAGGCCAAGACCTTTGAGAAAAGATATTCCGGCAAGACAAGACCCCACATGCATGCCGCCGCGGGCAGTGATGTTCTGAGGTTCGGCGACGACAACAGGTAACCATGTTGAAATCAGACTCAATGCTTCGAGTGCCAGCGCATCGCAGAGTGGATTAAAACCTGGCACTAGAAATGCCTCAATCGCGTGAACCAAAGCATCGGCGCCTGTCCATGCAGTCATATTCGCTGACAAACCGACAGTTAGTTCAGGATCGAGAAGCGCAAGCGATGGTTTTAGATTTGGGTGCCAGACACAGAACTTCATCGCTTTCGCTAAGTGGGTGACCATTGCGGTGCTCTCAGTTTCTGCGCCGGTGCCAGCAGTTGTGGGGATTGTTATTAGTTTCGGAAACGCATTTTCACTCGCGATTTTTGGTGCAGGTTGTTCGAATTCAAAATCCCAGAGATCGAGGTTATTATTGGCCGTCAAGCAGATCGCCTTGCCTCCGTCCATTGCACTGCCACCACCGATTGCGATAATTGCATCATGACTGCCGTTGTGAAATGCTGCACGCCCGACGCTGATCTCTGCATCAATCGGATTGGGGGAGATCTCACAGAACAATGCCGACTTTAAACCTGCCGCAACGAGAAATGTTTGCAGGCGAGAAATAAATTCAAGATTGCGACTGCCGCGGTCAGTGACGATCAGCGGATTTTTTATGCCGAGCACGACACATCGCTGCCCGATTTCGGCTAATCGACCTGGCCCGTATGCAATTGGAACCGGAAAACCCCAATCATGCGATGCGAGCATCGTCGGGTCATAAATTTTTGGTATTGATTTCATGGTCATTGCACCTTCGTTTTGCGTCCTAAACAAAAATGGCGGACCCGAAGGCCCGCCATTTAAATATCAAAATTATTAATTACGTAAACTAGTTTATTTAAACTGTTCTTACTTAAACCGTGCTTATTTAAACTGTGCTTACTTAAACCAGGCCGACCAAACTGCTTCGTTTGCAGCAATCCACTCTGCGGCAACTTCTGCTGCAGGGCGACCGTCAATTTCAACGGCTGGCAATGTTGCTAACTGATCATCAGTTGTCATCTGGTAGTTCTTGAAGAACTTAAAGACGTTTGCATCTTTAGCCTCAAGTTTTGCAGAAGCAACTTTGAACAGCACATCTTCTGGATAGTCACCGTCGCACTTGTCGGCTTCAGCGGCACAATCAACTGTTGCTTTTGGCAACGCAATGTTGATCAGGCCGTACTTACCTACTGCTGCAGATGGCATCCAGTAGTACATGATCACTGGTTTTTTTGCTTCAGTCAGCGCAATAATTTCTGCTTGAGTTGCGGCCTCAGAACCTGAGTATTGAACTTTGAAATCAAGTTTTAAGTTCTTCACGAGTTGTTCTTCGTAACCAGAGAATGATGGATCCATCGCCAACATGCGACCTTTTGAACCAGTTGCTGCCGTTGCAAATGCCTTGGCAACTGCTGGGTCTTTTAGACCTTCCCAAGTTGAAAGTTGTGGAAACTGCTCAAGAGCATTTGGTGTTACGAACCAGCCGATTTTGCCAATTGCTCCGAGTAATCCCATATTGACAACAGAACCGTCCTCAATAAATGCTTGCTCTTCAGCAGTGAAGCCCGATGGCCATACCTCGACGTTGGCGTCAATGTCACCAGATGACATGCCAGGAATCATTGCATTCTCATCAATGTCGACGATTTCAACAGGGTTGCAAAGATTGGTTTCAATTAGTTGTTTAATTATTTCAACTTCAATCGCTGACGAAGTCCAGTTATTGCGCGCAATCTTGATCGTCTCTGTGCCCGAGCATGCTGGAGCTGCGCCAGTTTCGGCAGCGACTGTTTCTTCGCTTGCAACTTCTGTTGCGCTATCGCTGCCACCACATGCGGCAAACAACAATGCTCCGGCGGCAAACAAACCGACGGTCAATTTTTTGTTCCGTAATCCCATATTTATCCCCTTTAATTTGGATCGTGCCTCGAATAAGGCTCCGCTTCACCTTAGCAATTTCGCTGTTGACACGCTAGGTCGCACTAATCTTTCGTTAATGAAATCGGGGGATTTACAAGCATTAGATCTGCGAAATATTTGGAAAGTTTTCGGTCCAGGCGACGGCAGTAGTGCCATTGAACTAGCCAAAACTGGTGTTAGTCGAAATGAGATTTTGCAACAGACACAACAAACAGTCGCAGTTCGCGATGTTTCGTTCAGCGTTGCACGCGGCGAGACGTTTGTGGTTATGGGTTTGTCTGGGTCAGGTAAATCAACTTTGATTCGGTGCTTATCGCGACTCATCGAACCAACACAAGGCGAGGTGTTTCTCGAAGGTGACAATTTGTTGGCGATGGACGAAGAACAATTACGTCAAGTACGACGTGGTCGAATGTCGATGGTGTTTCAACATTTCGGGTTGTTTCCACATCGCAAAGTAATTGACAACATTGCTTATGGTCTTGAAGTGCAGAAAGTTGATAAGCAGACTCGAATCGCAAAGGCAACCGAGATTTTAAAGACAGTTGGTCTTGATGGTTGGGCTAATCATTATCCGCAACAGCTTTCCGGTGGAATGCAACAGCGGGTTGGTCTTGCTCGCGCGCTCGCCGTTGACCCACAGATCCTGTTGTTTGATGAACCGTTTTCTGCACTCGACCCACTGATTCGCAAAGAAATGCAAGACGAACTAATTAGATTGCAAAAAACAATGCAACGTACAGTTGTGTTCATCACGCACGATTTCGCTGAAGCACTGCGACTTGGCGATCGTATTGCGATTATGAAAGATGGATCGTTTGATCAAGTTGGCACCCCTGAAGAAATAGTTTCATCGCCAGCGACACCGTATGTTCGCGAGTTCGTCAACGATGTGCCACGCGCAAAAGTGTTGAGTGTCAAGACAGTAACCGTTGCAGGTACCGCAGCAACAAACGGCCGGACCGTGATGGCTACTGCAAAAATCGAAACGATCATTCCGATGTTGCTTGAGGGCGATGAAGCGATCACAGTTCTAGATGCGAGCAGCAAGGCAATCGGCATCGTTAATCGCCAAAGTGTTGCCAAGATTTTGCAGGCTGAGCAAAAATGAAAAGCCGAATCAGCGGCTTACTTGTTTTAGTTATCGCGGCTCAGACATTTGGCACTCGCGGGTTTCCTGAGTCGCTAAACATCGGTCTTGCTGAGCCAATTACGGGTGTGCAGTCTTGGGTTCGTAAAAATCGCAGCAGCAATTGGTCATTTAAGTTTTTCTTTAATCCGTTAATTTCGGTTGTTGAATTTGGTCTCAACTGTGTTGAATCATTCTTTACTTGGTTGCCTTGGTTTATTCCGGCGATTGTTGTGTTTGTCGTTATCGCTCGCACACGTAGATGGGGTTTAGCATCCTTTACTGCGTTTGCGGTTATCTACCCAGGCATTGTTGGTGTTTGGTCTGAAAGTATTATCACTATTTCGCTAATGGCTGTTTCGGTATTGATATGTGTCGTGATCGGCGTTCCACTCGGAGTACTGACTGCGATGAATAAACGTTCGGATACGATTTTGCGTCCGATTCTTGACGGTATGCAAACTGTGCCTGCAACTGTTTATCTAATCCCAATTGTTTTAGTTTTTGGTATCGGCCCAGCACCCGCAGCGATTGCCACTGTAATTTACGCGTTGCCACCGATGGTTCGACTCACTTCGCTCGGGGTGCAACAAGTGCCAAAGTCGACGGTTGAAGCAGCACAAATGTTTGGCGCAACAAGGCGACAAGTTCTGGCCAAAGTTCAGTTGCCTTTGGCGGTGCCCTCAATAATTACGGGGATCAATCAAACCGTAATGATGGCGCTTGGCATTGTGGTGATTGCGACTTTGGTCGGTGCAGGTGGGCTTGGTCAAGAAATAAATCAATCGGTACGTCGTCTCGAAGCTGGTCGCGGGTTGATTGTTGGTTTGGCAGTTGTCGCAGTTGCACTCGTGCTCGATCGCGTCAGCATGTCGCTTGTTTCAACACCCGGCGTGCAAAGAATCCGCATCAAACGCAATACCTTATATATAGGGCTGATTTGCCTTGCCATAGTGGCAGTTATTGGCCGCGTTTTTGGTTGGATCGAGTTTCCGTTTTCGTGGGGCACTTCGTTCGCTGACCCAATTGATACAGGGTTCAAATGGTTTCGCACGACGTTTGACGTTGTAACTCGACCGTTCAATGATTTTGTTGTGCGCGAGATTCTTGTGCGTGCACAAACTCTGTTCAACGAGACGATTACTTGGCAAGCAATTGTTGTTGTCGCTGGCGCGTTTTCTTATTACGTTGCGGGCTGGAAGTTGTCGTTAATGACTGCCGGTGGCATCACATTTATTGGGTTGACAGGCAGATGGCCAGATTCGGTCGACACACTTACGCAAACCGTTGTTGCAGTGATCATTTCAATTTTAATTGCGTTGCCACTGGGTATTTGGCTCGGGCGAAGACCGCGCGCCGAGTCGATAATCTCACCGGTACTTGACGCGATGCAAACTATTCCGTCTCTCGTTTATGCGATTCCGTTTGTGATGATTTTTTCTGTGGGTCCTGTGCCTGGCATCGTGGCGGCAGTCGTCTATGCGATTCCGCCGGGTATTCGGTTAACGAGTCTTGGAATTCGCCAAGTTAATTATGAATCACTTGAGGCAGCAACAACTTTTGGCGCGACGCAACGACAAGTGCTGTGGGGTGTGCGAGTGCCATTGGCGATGCCTTCAATTATTTTGGCGATCAATCAGATGGTGATGATGGTTTTGGCAATGGCGATTATTTCTGGAATGGTGGGCGGGGGCGGTCTCGGTTATCGATCGATTGAAGCATTGACCAAGCCAGACTCCGGGCTCGGAGTCGAAGTTGGCATCGCGATTGTAATTATGGCGACGATTCTTGATCGCTTGCTGCAGGCAACTGCTAAGCGATTTCAAGCGCCAGTCGCTATTTAATTTTCGCCTGCAAATTCGTTAGCTATTTAGATTGATCATCACGTGCTTGATACGCGTGTAATCATCTAACGCGTAAGCAGAGAGATCTTTGCCGTAGCCAGATTTCTTGTATCCACCATGTGGCATTTCGGCAACCATCGGAATGTGTGTGTTGACCCAAACACAACCAAAATCAAGATTCTTTGTCATGCGCATGGCGCGACCCAAATCGCGTGTCCACACTGAAGAGGCGAGTGCGTATTCAACTCCGTTGGCCCACTTCAATGCTTCTTGCTCGTCGCTGAATTGTTGCACAGTGATTACTGGTCCGAACATTTCGTTTTGAATCATCTCGTCGGTTTGTTTCAAATCGCAGACAACAGTTGGTTCAAAGAAATATCCTGCACCGTTGACTTGTGAGCCACCGGTTGTGACTTTTGCGTGTTTCGGCACTCGGTCAAGAAAGCCTTTAACTTTATTTAAGTGTGTTTCATTATTGAGTGGCCCGTACAAAACGTCTTCGTCTGGTTTGCCAGTTTTGGTTTTCTTGGCTTGTTCAGTTAGCGCGTCAACGAAGTCGCGATAAATCTTTGGACCAGCGATCACGCGAGTTGCAGCAGTGCAATCTTGACCGGCATTGAAATAGCCAGTCATGGCGATTGTCTCGACTGCCAAATCAATATCCGCATCGTCAAAAATAATGACCGGTGCTTTGCCGCCCAATTCGAGGTGCACTCGCTTCAAACTCTTTGATGCAGCCTCGGCAACTTCCATTCCGGCGCGAACCGAACCAGTGATCGAAACCATGCCTGGTGTGTTATGAGAAACCATCGACCGACCTGTTTCGCGATCGCCACAAATTACGTTAAGCACACCCGGTGGCAAAACTTCGCCAGCGATTTTCGCAACTAGAGCAGTTGATGCTGGTGTTGTATCACTTGGCTTCAACACAGTTGTGTTGCCAGCAGCAATAGCTGGGATGAACTTCCAGACTCCCATCATCAATGGATAGTTCCATGGGGCGACTTGCGCACAAACGCCGATCGGTTCGCGTCGTATATAAGAGGTATAGCCACTCATGTATTCGCCCGCACTCTTGCCTTCAAGCATTCGCGCCGCACCAGCAAAGA